>CAJOPY010000053.1 GCA_905236505.1 Candidatus Gastranaerophilales bacterium | reverse complement strand
TTGTAAATGGCGGGAACGACGAGGCTCGAACTCGCGACCTCATGCGTGACAGGCATGCGCTCTAACCAAACTGAGCTACGCTCCCACATTAAATTTTCAAATTGGATTGTCTTTCAGTTTGGTTAGAGCCTTTTCAGGATCCGTTCGGCTTCTGCCTTCACTGGAGCCAAACTGAGCTACGCTCCCATGTCTTTACTATATTTATAATATAACTTGCTGATTTTTTTTTGTAAAGAGTTTTTTTGTAAAGAGTTTTTCTTTCGTAAAAATATTTTTTTCTGAGCATAAAAACAAATAATTTTTTAAATATGGATTTTATTTTGATGCTGCACTTTTCCAAGATGTAATTGACAAAATTTTCAAAAAAATATACTATTAAGTATAGAAAACAGGTGTTGAAATATGCAAAAGCGTTGGTATGATATAGACCCTACAGTCAGTTTGGCAGTAAGTTTAATGAGAAATGCCAATATTCTTACTCAATATAAGTGTGCCGACTTGATAGTAAAGTCGTCAAAAGAAAACGGAATTGATTTATCCGAAAACATTTTGACTGATGCTTTTACATATGTTCTAAGGCGTTGGTATGATTCTGACCAGAAAATCGCAGAAGCGTTTGAATATTTAAAAGCTTTACCTGTAGAAGTTCAAAAAGAAGTAGCACTAAATATTATTAATCTGTTACAGTTGGAAGAAGCCGGTTAAATATGGAAGATTTTTGGGGTCTTATTACCAATCCGGCTTTAATATCTGTTGTATTATTGTGTATTCTGTGCGTAAAAAAAGTTAACGTGCTGCTTGCAATTATTGTTGCAACTCTTTCTGCCGGTGTATTATCCGGAATGGATATCAAAAGTGTTATGGATACTTTTATATCCGGCATGGGAGGAAATTCGGAAACCGCATTGAGCTATATTTTACTTGGTGCTTTTGCCGCAACAATGGCACATACAGGTTTTACAAATGTAATTTCCAACTTGATATCTAAATTTGTATCCGGAAAAAAACTAAGACTGCTATCCGTAATTTCACTTATAGCAATGGCTTCTCAAAATATTATTCCTGTTCATATTGCGTTCATTCCAATATTAATTCCGCCATTATTGGGAGTTATGAACGAATTAAAATTAGATAGGCGCGCAGTTGCTTGCACTCTTGCCTTTGGTTTAAAAATGCCCTACATTACTATACCTGTCGGTTTTGGACTTATATTCCAAAATTTAATAGCTGATAATATGATACAAAATGGGGTATATATAATGCGCGGTGATATATGGAAATCTACTTTCATATTAGGGTTTGGAATGTTTGTCGGACTTTTAGTCGCTGTATTTATTACATACAGAAAACCACGAGAATACAAAAGCAATGAATACAACCTAATAAAATTTCCCGAGATTGAAACAAAATTTAAACTTGAACATATGTTTATCATAGTTGCTGCGTTAGCAACATTTGTTGTCCAATTAATTACAAAATCACTACCTTTGGGAGCATTAGTAGGACTGGGAATAATATTTTCTTGCCGCGTAATTCCTCAAGACAAAATGGATCATATGATGAATGAAGGAATATATCTTATGGGATATGTAGCTTTTGTAATGCTTGTTGCAGCGGGTTTTGCTTCAGTTTTGCAGGAAACAGGCGCTATAGAAACTATGGTCAGCCTTGTACTTAAGTATTTGCCGCCAAATATTATTCTAACATCTTTGATAATACTTATATTGGGGTTGTTCATCACAATCGGTATAGGAACTTCTTTTGGAACCATCCCGATTATAGCGGTACTTTTTGTCCCTGTTTGCGTAAAAATAGGATTTAATCCGGAACAGATAGTCGTATTGCTTGCATCAGCAGCTGCACTGGGAGATGCCGGTTCTCCAGCTTCAGATACGACATTGGGACCGACATCAGGATTGAATGCTGACGGAGAACATAACCATATTTATGATACATGTATACCGACATTTTTGCACTATAATACAGCATTAATAGTATTTGCACTTATCGGTGTCTGGATACTCGGGTAACATACTTAAACCTTTTCTAAAGAACATCTGATTTTTCCTATTGACTTTAAAAAGTGAGCATGTATCATAATAGTATACAAAGCGGGTGAAACTCGCGTAGTATGAAAATGTTAAGCGGGGGTAATTCAGTGGTAGAATGCCTCCTTGCCAAGGAGGATGTCGCGAGTTCGAGCCTCGTCTCCCGCTCCATAATTAAAAAACAATAATAACAAGCCTTTAGGGCTTGTTTTATTTTTGCAAAATTTACTAATTTTTGATGAATTTTTTCGCTTTTGTGTAATATTTGTGTAATTTGATAATAGGATTACATGGGCTAAAATAGGCAAACAAAGGCATAATGTAACATTTATTAATAATTATCCAAGCTATTAACTGCATTTAATTTTTGTTCAAAAGAGTTATGAACATACCTCATAGTAGTTTTGATATTTTTGTGGTTGAGGATGTTTTGTAAAATAGGCACAGGAGTATTCATTTTGATTGCTCTGCTTGCAAAAGTTTGTAGGTTGGGGTTTCTACCCCAACAATAAATTTTATTGTAAAATCAACTTATGAATTACAAAAGAGTTTTTGTTCCTAATAGTTATGTACATTTAATTGTTGTTGCATATAATAGAAAAGATATATTTGTTGAAAACATTGAATTACTCAGAGCTTCTTTTAAAAATGCAAAACAACATTTTAATTTTGATATTATTGCAATTTGTGTATTACCAAATCATATTCATATGATTTTAAACCCTGATAATATAAAAGAATATCCAAAAATAATTACATCAACAAAATATTACTTT
>CAJOPY010000052.1 GCA_905236505.1 Candidatus Gastranaerophilales bacterium | reverse complement strand
TTTCAATTTACTTCAGCGGAACCGGTAGAGCGTCTACCTCCCCTCCACTGCGAATGATTCTCATCATTCTTGCGGAGTCCTTGCCACCGGAGCGTATAATTTTTGCTCGTACAGCACTCGTCGCCAAAGCGTAAGAAACCTTACCTATAAATACTAATATAAACAAATTTTTAAGTCAAACAAAAAAGAAAAAGGAACAAAAATGTTCCTTTTTCTTTTAGCACTTCATTTTTATGCTTCTTCAGGTTTATCCTTATTTAGCATATCTTGTATTTTTCCCATTATCTGCTCACTTTTTTCTTGAGCATCGGATATCAAATTATCTGCTTTTCTTTTAATATCCTGAACTGTAGCATCTGTTTTATCTGCCAAGTCTGTTGCCATTTTACCCAATTTTTCTCTTGTTTCTTCTCCTGATTGCGGAGCCAAAAGAATTCCTGTAACTGCTCCTATTGCTGCACCTATTGCAAAACCTGCTAAAAATTTTCCTACTGACATAATATTTTCTCCTTCATTTGTAGTTTACACGATTATTTGTTTTTTTTAATTGTCTTGTTTACTTACTTCTTTTTACCAAAAATTTTCATGCCTGCACATAAACCGCCAAAAAATCCTTTTGCAATAGTGCCGGTTAAAGAAGACATTTTTGAAAAAATTTTTAACGGAGATTTAGAAATAAAATCTTTTACCCTATTTATTCCGGCATCCGTTTTTATGACAATTCCGCTTACTATCTCTACGGATTTATTGACATTTTTAAGAGTAGGCACAAGCTCTGCATTAATAATGTCAATTGTTTCACTAACCTTTTGTTTAAGCTGCGATACGTCAAATAACACCTTTACAAGCATTATACCAACTAATATTACCATCACTCCGGTTGCATATGCCAAAAATGTTAAGCCTTGATATAACTGATTTATCTCCATTAAAAATTCCCTTTATATTTAATTACTTAAAATCAAAATGCGATTCACTTTCCAACTCTTTTGCTTTTCGCATTTTTTTTGATTTTATCATATTACCTAATTTTTTATACTGCTTTTCTAACTTGTATTTTAGTAAATCTATTGATTCTAATGCCTGCTTTTTAGCTTCGCTAACCGCAGGAGAATGCTTTTCGGCAAGTTCACAAACAGTTTCTTTTACTTTTTCTCTCATCTCTTCTCCGGACTTTGGTGCATACAAAACACCTGCAACAATTCCGCCTACTACTCCAAGTAGTAAACCAACTCCGAAACCTATTGATGATTTATCTTTGTCACACATATAGTACCTCACTTATTTTTTCTTTTATGCAATTAGTATTGTATCATATTTTTTTTCCATATTAAAGTAGGGCATGGCGGTTATTTTTAGAAAAATATTTTTCAGTTTTATTTTTTACTGCTATAAAAATCATTCCGGCCAGAACACTTTTCAATTGATTGGATATAACGTTCCAAAACATTGTGTTTACTTTTTCCGCTGCCATATAAGCCAGTTCTGTAAGCTGCATTGATATTTTTCTGCTTAATTCCGATATTTCTTTTATTTTCGGTTTTGCCGTATCTGCAAAATTTGTATACTCCCTTATTCTTTTACTTAATTTGAATAATGAAGCTATTATTGCATATGTTATTATAATTTCAGCAATAAATACTATTGTTGTTAATAAGTAAAAAACCATACTATTTCACCTTTTTTTGTATTAATATAAATTATAATTCATAATTACATTTTTTAGAATACATCGGAGGATTATTTTGAAAAGAGGAAGTTTTTTCTGTTCATTAATCATTGCAAAAATTATCAGAATAATTTTAAAAACAACGAAACTCTCAGGAGGAACTTCTGTTATAGGAAAAATTGTCCTTAAAATATGTCCCGATTTTCTTTTATTTGCAAATAAATACTTTAAAACAAAAATTAATATAACCGGAACAAACGGCAAAACAACTACATCCGGACTAATATCACATCTTCTAAGAAAAAGCGGAAATAACCTTATAACAAACTCTTTGGGTGCAAATATGATACAAGGCGTTGTAAATGCAATCTCAACTGAGCTCAATCCGTTTTGCAAATATAAATACTCCGTCATAGAAGCCGATGAAGCTTTTTTAGAAATTATTTATAATAAATTTGATGCTGATTATCTCGTTATTACAAATCTTTTCCGCGACCAATTAGACCGATACGGTGAACTTGCAACTACTAAAAAATTTATACAAAACGGCATTGACAAAAAACATAATCTTACGCTTATTTTAAATGCAGATGACCCTTTGGTTGCAAGCTTTTCAGGAGGAAAAGAAAAAGTTTTCTACGGGGTTAACTCTGTTAAATATGAAAATAACTTAACACAAGAAAAAAGCGGGGTTCAAGAAAGTTTTAATTGTCCTTGCGGAAAACAATTAAATTACAGTAAAAAGTTTTATGCGCAACAAGGACATTACTATTGTGATTGCGGATATAAGCGTCCTAATCCCAAGTATTCCGCTGATGTAATATTATATAAAAATTGTTCTGTTATAAAAATTAATGATGAAGAATATAAAATACCTCTTGTGGGTTTATTTAATGCATATAATGCAATAGCCGCAATATCGCTTTGTTTGGAACTGGGAATACAAAAAGATACGATAAAAAATAACCTAAATTCCTTTAAGGTGGCTTTTGGAAGAAGTGAAGTTAAATATTTAAACGGTAAAAAAACTTTAATACAACTTATTAAAAATCCGATTGGTGCAAACGAAGTTTTAAAAACTGCGGATTTAGATTCACATTTTTTAATTGCAATAAACGATAACTATGCCGACGGACGGGATGTTTCTTGGTTATGGGATGCCGAATTTGAAAAACTAAAAGATATTAAAAACGAAATTGTTGTTTCCGGCACAAGAGCAAATGATATGGCTTTGCGGTTAAAATATGCAGGTATAAATCCTGAAAAAATAAAAGTTATAAATGATTTAATAACAGCTGTTAAATACATAGGAAATAATTCTAAATCAGATATAACAATCTTACCGACTTACACAGCTTTATTAAAAATTGATAAAATGAAAAATTTTAAAACAAAAAAATAACTATAATACAACTATTATTTAAAGATGATGCAGTACAAATATAACCCCGATTCTTTTTCTCTTCCTATATTATATCGGATTTCTATAAACAAACCAAAATTAAAATTAGAATGTAAAATTTTGTAACAAAAATATAAATATACACGCTTTAAAGGCAATTTCTTTTAAAAAAATGTTTTTATATATATAGAAAAGGAAAATGGAGTTTTTATATGGCTGTCGGAGCTAGGGATTACATAGATAAATTATTAGTTAAAAAATATGCTGATGAGCAAGTAGATAACCACGAAGCAATGGAATCTATGGTTGATCCTCAAAAAATGCTTGAAGCAATGAATGATGTTGCCAACGTTCAACGCAACATGTTTTTGTTATCACAAAGACTGTATGCAACTTGTTACGGAATTAATGCTAAAGCAAGATATGCAAGAGGCTCTAATTTGTCATAATTCTTATCTGAATATTTTTACGAGCATTTTACTCCAAAACAATTTTCTGTCATTATATATATCTGACAATTCCAATATGCGGCCGGGTTTTATCGTGTGTTTTCGCTTAAAAATTTTTATATAAGGATCATCCGGATGTTTTATATATGCGGAAATGTTTTCAGCCGGTATATTAAAATACATACTTGAATAATATCCTGCTACGCAATCCGGCACAATATCAGCAAGTATAAACATTTCCATCGGAATATTTCTGTCTATTGATTTTAAATCAGGTCTTTCTGTGTTTAAAATCTCCTCAAACATCGGTTCGTCATACATTTTGGGGTGTTCTTTATAATACCAGTTCACATTTTCTTTTTGAACCAAATAATTTAATTTTCCTCCGGTAATTTCATTTAAAAAGGCTATTTGCAAATTAGCAAAATAATCTTTCCAATATCTTCCGAACGTAAATATTCCAAACGGATGTTTAAGTTCTTCTTTGAATTTTTTATAATTAAAATTGAATATTTTAAAGTATGCTTCTTTTATGCTCTCATTTTTATTTAAATTTTCTTTTAATCTCTCCGGTGAAGCTTCAGTAAGAATATCATTTCTGTGTGATTTTTTCAGCATATAACATTTTTTATCATAAATACATTGTAAAGAATTCAGTTCACTAACTTCTCTTGCGTGATAAAAAACTTTTACATCTTTCAATACTGTATTTCTTATATTTGCAATTTCATTCTTATGAGTTTGATTAATATTCACATGCATTGCGTAAGAACTGTCCTCATACAAATGAACTTCTTTTATTGCGTCTTTTGGAATAATATCAAAAATATACAAAATTCTATTTAACCAATTTTCACTTGAATGAATTATAAATTTTGCATCAGGATTATTTAACACAAACTCTTTTATCGGAGATATATCTACTGCATTCCATACACTGTTTTCATAATGATTAAAAACATGGACATTTTTGTAAGAACTAAGATTTTTTTCAAGATTTGGAATTCTTTGCCAGCACACAAAAGATATCGCTTCTTTTGATTGATTAAGAAAATCATACGCTTGATATAAACTCGGAATAGTTGTCGGGTCATAATAAATTCTTACATAAGAAGAATTTGTATTTATAGTGTTATCTTCCGGTATTTTATATCCGCGTTTATATATAACACATATTGCTTTAATTATAACAAAGCAAATCACAATAATAAAAGCAATTTTTATAAAAACCGATAAATAGTTTATTGTCATTCAACCACCTTTTATTTTAACTTCCGTAAATTACCATATCCGTAACTTCTCTGACGGCTCCCATTCCGCCGGATAATTTTGTTACATATTTTGCAATTTGCTTTAATTTGCTAACAGCATTTTGTGTTGCACACCCGAAACCAACTGATTTAATAACATCATAATCATTCATATCATCACCTATATATATAATCTGGTTCAATGATATTCCGTATTTTTTTGCAATTTTTTTTACTATTTTCAGTTTATCATCCGCACCCATATGAAGCTCTGTTATTTTAAGTTTTTCAGCACGCTTCTTTACAATATCACTTATTTCGCCTGTAATAATTCCTGTTATATAACCCCTATCCTTTATTTCCTTTAATCCGAATCCGTCTTTTGTATTGAATTTTTTAAGAAGTTCTCCATCATGCGAATAATACATTCCGCCATCAGTCATTGTTCCGTCACAATCACATAAAAGCATTTTATAATTTGAAAAATCAAAGTTCTTATATATTCTTTGTCTAAAAATTTTTTCAATTGTATAAATATCGTCATATGTGTCTATCTCTGTTTTTGTTTCCGGAGCCATTATAAACGGTCTTATTTTTCCGGATAACAGGGATTTATTTTTTATAATATTTTTAACTTTATTTATATAAATAGCCCCGTTTTCTCTAAGTAATTCAGGTTCATATTCTTGTCTTCTTTGACGATTTTTATAATCGTGCAAAACCGGTTCACCATTCTTATTCCAGTAAAATCCATCCGCATTGACCGCAGAAAAAAGAGAATCACAATCTGAACTTTGGTATAGATTTATTGCATTATCAATATCTTCAGATGTTGTAAGAGGAGATGTTGCCTGAATTAAAATTAATACATCATCTTCTTCAAGTTTTTTTACAAACTCTAAAACAAAATCAATTGTCTTGGACGTATCAGCAGCATTCTTTTTTAGTCTTTTATAAATTTGTAATTTGTTAAAACCGAAAGACATTGCAACATTTGCAATTTTTTCTGAATCCGTACCGACATATATTTTATCTGTATGCTTACTTTTTTGCGCTGAATAAGATACATAATATATCAAAGGATTTCCTGCAACATTTGTAATATTCTTATTCTTTATCCCCTTAGAACCACCTCTTGCCGGAATCAATACAATATTACCCACACTATATCTCCAACTCTGTTATTTGTTTCAGATTTTTACGTACATATTTTTCACAATTTAAAATACCATCCGGTCTGTATCTTAACTCTGAATTAATATTTTTTAAAATTTTTACTAATTTAGATATTTCCTCTGTTGTAAGAGATATTTTGTGATCTGTTCCTTTAAATTTTTTATTTAATGTAAAATGACGTTCAAAATACGTTGCCCCGAGTGCTAAAGCTGCAATATCAGGATAAAATCCTTTATGATGTCCTGAAAAACCTATTCCTTTAACAACATTACCGTATTTTTCTTTCAGCCTTCTTACTTCCATTAAGCATAGTTCACCTTTTTTTGGCGGGTATGCACTTGTACAAGCATATAAAACTACGTTCTCTATTTTTTCATTAATTACTTTTATAATTTTTTGTTCTTCTTCTCGGGTAATACAACCCAAAGAAATATGAATCTCACCGTCATAATTTTTAACAAGATAATCTAAAAGCCTTAAATCAGTATTGTTTGCAGAACCTATCTTTATGATTTTTGGATTTAAAGAAAGTATTTCTAAAAGCGCTGTTTTATCAAAAACTGAAGACGAATATATAAAACCATTTTGCTCACAATATTCTTTAAGCTCTTTATGCTGCTCTCTTGAAAATTCTAAGAATTCTCTGTGCTCACCATATGTATTTCCGTAACTGTTTTTTGGATTTGAATGCGGTGCATTATATTTTTCAGGTGTTAACAACTCTTTTGGAGTACGTTTTTGAAACTTTATGATATTTACTCTTGCTTTTTCGTCGGCTGTTGCAAGAGCATCTATCATATTTTTAGCAACATTTAAATCTCCCATGTGATTACAGCAAAATTCAGCCGTTATTTGTATATCTTCCATAGAAGTATTATATTTTAATTTTGACACCTTTGTCAAACAACTTAATAAGAATTTAATTTAATCTAATATATGTACTCCCGCTCCTGACGATATTCCATAGTTATTGTTTCGTATACGGCTTCCGAATGGAGTTGTATAAAATGATGATGTACTATTTCCGTAATTATTGTCATAGTCATCCGAATATGGTGATACCATAGGCGTAAATCCTGTTATTTGTCCGCCAAAATAATCACTTAAGTTTCTTAGCAATGTTGTTTTGTAATTTTGTTTCGGACGTGTCAGTATTGCATTACGAACATTTGCATATCTTGTATTTATATCTCCGTTTTGTATCGCCCCAAAAGCTTGTAATTCAAGTCTTTCAAGTCTTTTTAAGTCGTTTTCGCGACAAAAATTTTTATTTAGTGCGTATTTTTCCAAATCACTTATATCAGGAAATTGCGATGAGGTTTGTCTTCCGTACCGATAATATCTTGGAACATAATCACCACCCCAATAAGCAGCTTCGTTATACGGATTGTAATAATTGCTTCTTGTAACCACCGTTCTTTGAGCATATGCGGGATTTAAAAATATTCCTGCAATTAATAAAATAACAAAACGATACATAAAAAATCCTCTCTGTTTAAAATAAATTGTATAACTTTACAAAATTTGAATATCCGACAGTAGAACTATTCTACAGGTTATACTTAAATTTTTAATAATTATCTAAAACTTAAAACTTTTATGTTAATATATACATAGAAAATAAAGAGAGATTTTTATAAAGAAAGGAAATTTACCATGAAAAAATCAATTAAAGATTTAGACGACATCAAAGGTAAAAAAGCATTAGTTCGTGTAGATATTAATGTTCCTCTTGATGAAAACAAAAATGTTACAGATGACACTCGTATTCAAGCTATTGTACCTACTGTTAATTATCTGAAAGAAAAAGGTGCAAAAATTATTTTAATGGCTCACTTAGGCAGACCAAAAGGAGAAAAAAATCCTGAATTCACTCTTGCTCCGGTTGCTAAATATATGGCAAAAGTTTTTGGAGAAGAAATTGTATTTATACCTTCTGTTGAAGAAGCAGCTCCATATGTAGAAAAACTTGCTGACGGACAAATAGCTTTATTGGAAAATATTCGTTATTACAAAGCTGAAGAAGCTAAAGATGACGATATGACATTTGCTGAAGAACTTGCAAAATTAGGCGACTTTTATGTAAATGACGCTTTTGGAGCAGCTCACAGAAATCATACTTCAACTGCAAAATTAGCTAAAATAGTAAAACCTGCTGTATCAGGATTATTGATGGAAAAAGAAATCAGATGCCTGTCACAAGCTCTTGATAATCCTACACGACCATTTACAGCAATAGTAGGAGGAGCAAAAGTTTCTTCTAAAATCGGCGTTTTAGAAAATCTTTTGGATAAGGTTGACAACATGATAATCGGCGGCGGTATGGCTTACACTTTCGTAAAAGCTAACGGCGGAAAAATCGGTAACTCCATTTGTGAAGATGATCAAATGGAAGTTGCAAAAGCTATTGAAGCAAAGGCTCAAGCTAAAGGTGTAAAACTTGTTATGGCTACTGATGTCTTAGTAACTGACGATTTCTCCGGTAACGGTAACAATAAATTTGTTAAAATAAACGAAATTCCTGACGGATATGAAGGAGTTGACGCAGGTGAAGAATCAAGAAAAGCTTTTGCCGATGTTATAAAATCATCTAAAACTATTCTTATGAACGGACCTGTAGGTGCTTTTGAAAATCCTAAATTTGCAGAAGGTACAAAAGCTGTTTTAGCTGCTGTTGTTGAAGCTACTAAAAATGGTGCAACTTCTGTTATTGGCGGCGGCGATTCAGTTAGCGCAGCAAAAAAATTCTTTAAAGCGGAAGATTTCACTCACGTATCAACAGGCGGCGGTGCATCATTGGAATTTATTGAAGGGAAAATTCTACCGGGTGTTGCAGCTTTAGACGATAAATAAATAAATAAATAAATTAATTAATTAATTAATTTAACAAAAGGGGGAAGTCAAACTAAGCGTTCCCCCTTTTAATTATTTCTTTATTAGCGCATTTTCTACGTCTTTTATAATTTTAATATCAGATGTTTGTATTTTCTTATATGCATTCGGAGCTTTTTCTTTAGTTAGTTCCGGATTTAAAAAATAAGATTCCATAAATCTTGCAAACAATTCGGAATTATTGCTATAATAACGGTTTAAACGATTTATTTTTGAGTTTATACGATTTATTTTTCTTTGTTTAGATTTTATAATTATATAATCTTTTTGCAATTTATCCAATTTAGAATCTTCATTTAGTTTATCTATAGAATAAATTTTTGTTAGAAATTTAATCCTATCGTAGCTTAACAAGTATTTAAAAGGTATTGGAATTGTTTTTTCAATCGGCTTATATTTTTCTGATAATTTAAAATCTGAATATACAGTTTTAAGTTCACATGCCAGATGCTTTATTTCATTATTTAATATTTTTTTCTTTTCATAAAGAGATAATGCAAATTCTTTCGGAACTTTTTGCACTGTTATCTCTATAAGTTCTTCTTTTATGTCATCATTAAAATCGCCAAAAATAAAATCAAGCGACTTCATTTTCTTATCGTTAGTATAGTGAATATAATGAGCTAATTCATGGAGTATAACAGACAAAACCTGCTCTTCCGAAAGATTTTTTGAAATATCAATTCTGAAATCATTTCCTTTGTGCATAAAAATACCATTGTTACCTCGCGCCTTGTTCTGCCCGATATTAATCTTTATACCCAAAGAGTTTATATATTTTATAAGTTCTAAGTTTCTGTTTCTCTCACTAACCATTTTAAGTAATCTTCACTGCAATCTACTATAGGAAGAGCTATAACTTCCGGAACTGCATAAGAATGTAATTCTTCTATAAGAAGTTTTATCTTTCCGTAATTTGAACGACGGGTTTTTATCATCAATAATATTTCTTTTTCTTCATTTACTTCACCCTCCCAAGCAAATGTCGAACGCACATTTTCTATTCTGCTTACACATGCTGCAAGTTTGTGTTTCATAATAATTTTTGTAATCTCTTTTGCAAGTTTAATATCAGGAACTGTGCAATAAATCACTATTATATCCATAAAATCTCCTTTTACATTTTAAAAATTTTTCCGGGATTTAATATACCTTTGGGATCAAATAACGTTTTTATCCTTCTCATCGCTTCTATTGAATTTTCATCTAATATTTTATCTATATATTGCATTTTTTCAAGTCCCACTCCGTGTTCTGCAGATATTGTCCCGCCAAGATTTACCGCTAAAGCATATATTTCTGATTTCGCATCTGTATATCTTTTAAATTCTTCATCATTTTCCGTATTTAATGCTATCTGAGGGTGAATATTACCGTCACCTACGTGACCTACTATACAAACTTTTAATTTATACTTATCGCAAATATCTTTACACCCTCTAACCATATCTCCCAGCTTGGTACGAGGTACAATTATATCATCACTTATAACATCCGGCGCAAGTTTTGCAGTTGCCGCATAACTCGCTCGTCTTGCGGTCCATATACTCTCTTGTTTTTCTTTATCCTTAACTATAATTATTTCACTGGCTCCTGTTTCTGACAAAGCTTTCTTTACCCGCTCTGTCTGAGTATCTATTGATGAAGTAAATCCATCTACTTCAACCAAAAGCATACACTCTTTGTCTGTATTTAAACCGCTCGGATAAAAAGATTCTACTGTATTAATTGAATTTTTATCCATAAAATCTATTGTTGCAGGGAATATTCTTTCTCTTATTATTCCGTTAACACCTATAGATGCAGAATCAATGCTGTCATAATATGCCGTAATTACAGCTTTATCTTCAGGCAAAGGGATTAGTTTTAATTCAGCCTCAACAACAATAGCCAAAGTACCTTCACTCCCTACTATCAACTGATTTAAATGATATCCTACAGCATCTTTTATTGTTCCGGAACCCAAACGCATTATTGTTCCGTCTGCCAAAACTACTGTTAAACTAAGAATATAGTCTTTTGTCGTTCCGTATTTAAAAGACTTTGCTCCGCCGGATGATTGCGCGATACTTCCGCCTATTGTTGATACTTTATAATTTGAAGGATCCGGAGGGTAAAACAATCCTTTTGATTCTGCCAAATTTTTTATATCGTTTAATACTACACCGGGTTGAACTTTCATTGTCATATCATCAGAATTAAATTCCAAAATTTTATTCATTTTTGAGAAATTTAAAACTATTCCGCCCTTGTTACATACACAAGAACCAACCATATTTGTACCGGCTCCTCTGGATACAATCGGTATCTCATGAGCATTTGCATATTTAACTATTCGTTGAACTTCTTCTATCGTTTCAACAAAAACAACTATGTCAGGTATATTATACTCTTCAGGTATATTCGCAGAATCCTGAGCATAACAATACCGCTCTTCTTCCCGAAAGAGCATATTTTCAGCTTTTAGAATTTTTTTTAAATCTTTTATGTTACTTTTCAACAACATTTGATGCTATTTTTTCAATACTTTTATTTAATTTTGCCAACTGCTTATCCATACCGCCAACTTTTTTGGTAAGCTGTATCGTATCTTTATTATCCATTAGAGAAATCGTTTCGGCAAGTTTTGATTCTAATGAATCTATTTTTTGCTGTTGGGATGCCATTTTTCCGTCTATTGCCACCAAGAATCTGTTTAATGTATCTTCTATAGGTGCCAAGTCTATTTTATTATTCTTACTGTTTATTGTATTATCTACAATCATTCTGTCAAGTTTAGCCTCCAACGATGCTATTCTCTTCGCTTGTTTTTCAAATATAGTTCCCAAGCCTTCTATTAACTCTTCATTCTCAGTATTGTCTGCGGATTCAGCTTTTAAATCTTCCAACATCACTTTTATTTGACCTATATCATTCAATGTTTCCACTTTATCTGATATATCCGCTATTTGAACACCGGCTTTATCTATCCATTCTGCCAAATATTCAAAAACTTGATTAAATGCTTTATTAGTTTTTTCACTATTTTTAATCATAGTGTTCATTGAACTTAAATTCTGATTCATCTTGTCTATTCCGGATTCTTGAGCAAAATTCCTTGTTCTTTCATCTAAATCATCTATGACTAATCTGAAATCCTGCAAATTATCTTGTAATGTTTTATATGATTCATCCGATGCAAGTATCAGTTTATTTGTTCTGGTACTTATACTTACTATATCCTCAGCTATTGATGCAAACTCTTTCCTAAATTCTTCAGCTTCAAAATTAGGCATGTTGTCTTTCATCTCATTTAAGACAATCCTTAAGTTTGCAATATCGGATTCTAAATCCTGCAAGCTGTATACATAATCTATATCACCTTCTGATGACATTATTGCGGTTATTTTTTCATTAATTAGCTGAATGTCCTCTTTCAGGGAATCCATTTTGTTATCTACTACAGCCAAATTATCCTTTACGGTTTCCACTCCGTCGGATGTTGTCACTATATGGCTTAATATAGTTATTAATTCAGAGTGCTTCTCCTGTATGTAGTCTAATATTTCTTCCTGTTCTGTTACAAATGATATTTGATTAAAAATATTCAAGAACTGAGTTATAATATCAGTCTTTAAAGAATCCAATTCCTGAGATACATTAACTTCTTGATTTTCTAACTTTTCTTTTAAATCGGATATAGACTGCTGTATTCCGTACTTAACAATTGTATTCATTTCAGTTAATTCAGGAAGGTTATTACAACAAAGTTCACTTATATCCTCCAAATAGCCTGATTGATTTTCAATAAGCTCTTCTATTCCTCTTATTTGATTTTTTACGGAAGCATGAAAGGCTTCGTCAAAGGATTTATTTAATATCTGAGCTTTTAAAT
>CAJOPY010000051.1 GCA_905236505.1 Candidatus Gastranaerophilales bacterium | reverse complement strand
TAATAAAGATAAAGTAAAAGAAGCTTTTGAAGAGCAAATCAAGTCAGGCAAAACAGTTAAAGAAAATACATTTATTAAAGGCATAGACAAATTCATGAAAACTCGTGCCGGCATGGGATTTGCAATCGGTTCAGCAGTTGGTTTGTGTGTACAGCCGATAAATATGTATTTAACTAAACGCAAAACCGGAACTGACGGGTTTGTAGGTGTAGAAGGCAGAACAAAAGATGACAGCAAAGGATTTTTTGCTGCAAAAGGAGTAAGCAGTTTAGCATTCTTTAGCATGATTTTGGCAACTTTAAACATGAAACCATGGCAGTTTACTCCTAAGAAATTTATGGATAAGATGGCATTTAACGGAAAAATGCCAACAATTAATCAATTAAAGGGTATATACGGTATAACAATAATATCAAGAATTTTCTCTGCAAGAGATCGTGATGAATTACGTGAAGTGTTGACTAAAGATACTTTAGGATACTTAAGCTGGCTTGTACTCGGTGATATCGTAAACAGAATGACAGCAGAAGGTTTGGATAAGAGCGTAATGAATTATAAAAAAGGAACAGAAAACGGTTCTTACTTTAAGAAAATGTATAATGCTACGCTTAAAACAAGAGATGAAGTTCTTCTTGAAACTCTTTCAAAACAAGGTGTTGATACTACAAAAACAAAAGACGGTAAAATTGTTTCAAAATCGTTTAAGGAATTAATGAAGGATTTAAACGGTATAAAAGATGAGGCTCTAAAGAAAGCTACCAAGAAACGTTTATCTACTCTTAATAAGGCTCAAATAGCGGGTTATTTATTCTCAGGCCTTGTTTTGGGATTAGGAATTCCAAACTTAAATATTTATATAACTAACAAATTGGATAAAAAACGTAAAGCTGAAAAACAAAAACAGATAAATGAAAATAATGCAGCTTAAAAGTTCGGAAGTTTGTGAATATTGATGATTTATTGAATTATTAAGAAAATCTCTATTTATCTTCTTGACAAAATTTATAATTTTTTATATTATCATGTCACAAATATTTTAAGGAGGCTCATTATGAGAATTCAGTCAATCAACGCAACTTATTCAAATCATGGTTTATCAAATGTCAGAAAACATGCACCTGTAAAGCGAGATGTTCCGGAACAAGGTTGTCCAAATGGTGATTGTGTGTCATTTAAAGGTTGGAGCGGAGCACTAAAAGGCTTTGGAGTATTAGGAACATTGGGTGCGGTTGTTGGAGCGGTAGTCAGTGGCGGAACGCTTATTGTTCCTACGATGCTGTATTTTGGCGTTACAAACGGTGCCATTGGTGCAGTGGTCGGTCATGATATGGAAGAAAACAGCGGTGGCAGTGACGACTAAGTCTTGCTTAGGTTTTTTATAAGTTCATTATAAATATCAATTGTAGCGGTACATATAGTTAAATTTCTGTCCGTAAGGCTTTTTATTGTGCATTTATAACAAGCGAGAAGAGCTTTATTCATTCCTTCGTTTTGGTATATAGTTCTTATTGGTTCTGCATAATCTTTTGGACGGGTTCTTTTTTCTATTTTGTCAGCCAGAAATATTATTTTTTCAAAAAGTGTCATATCCGGTTTTCCAATAGTATGCCATCTTACAGCAGATAATATTTCGTCGTCTTGTATGCCGAATTCTTTCTTTGCAAAATATGCCCCAACCGGAGCGTGGTGTGTTTTTGGATTATCATATTCTCCGCAAACAAGTTCAAGATTTTTAAGAATTTCATTCGTTTTATTTTTATCAAAGCATTTTGCGCAGTCGTGAACAAGTCCTGCTAAATAGGCTTTTTCTTCATTAAGTTTTAAATCAGATGCCAGTTTTTTTGCACATTCGGCTGTGCCTAATGAGTGTTCATATCTTTCTTCATTTAAATTTTCTTTAAGCCAATTCTTTAATTCATCAATTGTATAATTCATTTTTTGTAATATATTCCTTTATTTCTTTTAAATTTTCATCTTTTTCATGATTTCTTATTTCTGTAGAAGAAACGTCAATTTTTGGCATATTTGCCAATTCATAACTATATCCTGCAAAATCATCTGAACTTGTCTTAAATTTTTCATTTCCTCTCGGAAAAACAATGAAATGAACCATATTTTTAAGCTCATCAGCTTTATGCCAAGTTTTTATTTTTTGAAATGCATCTGTGCCTATAATCATATTTAAGCGTTCACTAATACCGTATTGTTCTTTTATTTTTTTGACGGTATAGATAGTATAAGATTTATTTTTTGATTTGTATTCAATATCTGAGACCAAAAAACGCGAATTATTTTTCACTGCAAGTTTTACCATGTTAAATCTGTGTTTTGCGAGATTTTCATCAATTGATTTATGCGGTGGAATATAAGCGGGAATAAAAATTATTTTTTCAAAATTAAATTTTTCCAAAGCAAATTGCGCCATTTTTAAATGTGCGATATGAAAAGGATTAAAAGTTCCCGGAAAAATACATATTGTCATATAACTATTTTACATAAAAAAAATCACTATGGTATAATGGCATTAATACATTATAGAACGAGGATGACATGTTAAGAGAAGAGTTTATACAGGCAAAGCGTGTGGTAATAAAACTTGGTACGAATATTATTCGTAATGAAGACGGAGAGGTAGCACTTTCTCGTATTTATTCTTTTATAGAGGATATTTCAAAGTTAGTAAAAAACGGAAAAGAAGTAATTTTGGTAACTTCAGGTGCGGTAGGATTGGGAAAAAAGAAATTAAATTTAGACTCTACTGCAGATGAAGGGGTAAAACAAGCTTGTGCGGCAATCGGACAAAGCCGTTTAATGTCATTTTATGAAAGCGGATTTGGTGTTTATGATATACCTATTGCTCAAATATTATTAACTGAAGATGATTTTTCGCTGCGTCATAAGTATTTAAGCCTCCGTACTACTATGAACAAAATTCTTGAGTTTGGTGTAGTTCCCGTAATTAATCAAAACGACACAGTTACTCCCATACAAGCGGGAACGGTTCAGACCGGTATGAAGGTTAACTTTTCTGATAATGATAAACTTTCTGCACTTGTAGCAAGTGAACTTGATGCGGATTTGTTGATACTTTTAACTGATATAGACGGTTTGTATACGTCTAACCCCAAAGAAAATCCTGATGCTGAACTAATAAAAGAGGTAGAGGCAGTAACAGAAGATATAATGAATTTAGGAACAGATGCCTCAGAAGGCGGACGCGGAGGTATGAGAACAAAGCTGGAAGCGGCAAAACTTGTAACACGCTTTGGCAGTAAAGTTTTGATAGCTAACGGGAAAAAGCCCGCAATAATATCCAGAATATTTGATGGTGAAGAATTGGGAACAATGTTTCTTCCTTCTAAAGACAGCCTTGCGGATAAAAAGCGTTGGATCGGATATGCAACGAACATATTTGGCGGACTTGTGGTTAACGAAGGGGCTAAAAAGGCTATACTGGAACAATTTTCAAGCCTTTTGCCAATTGGCATTGTTAGTGTTGTTAATGAATTTAAACAAGGTGAAGTTATATCAATAATGGACGAACAAAACCATGAATTTGCACGAGGGATGGCAAATTATAGTTCTGCTGAGTGCCGTAAAATTGTAGGTTCACATTCTAATGATATTGAAAATATATTAGGG
>CAJOPY010000050.1 GCA_905236505.1 Candidatus Gastranaerophilales bacterium | reverse complement strand
TAACATATCAGCACCTGTTGCTGCGTTGTCTGCAGCTACGTCTAACGAGCCTAATTGAGCTTCCCAATTCCTTGCAATTGAATAACCAGCTGCGTTATCAGCTGCGTGGTTGATTTTGTAACCTGTAGTCATTCTTTCAATTGCTTGGTTCAATGATGTTGTAGCCTTTGATAAGTTTGATTGAACAATCATTGACTGTAAATTTGTGTTAATTGTTAGTGCCATGTTGATACTCCTTTCTGGCAATTATTCTTCCTTGTGACATGCATCCTTGCACATCTCGTACATTTTTTTAATTCCACATTTTTTCAATTCGGTAACATTTTTGGTTTCATATTGTTACAAATCTTTACAAAAATGGTT
Organism: Candidatus Gastranaerophilales bacterium; assembly: GCA_905236505.1. Classification (GTDB taxonomy): domain Bacteria; phylum Cyanobacteriota; class Vampirovibrionia; order Gastranaerophilales; family Gastranaerophilaceae; genus CAG-196. Next base: position 9,520 of record CAJOPY010000050.1, on the reverse strand, counting down.
TAAAATAGTTGTTTTTGCTATACTTTTTCATGTTAGGAGTGGCGATGGGAAAAATTGTAATTGATAATGATAGATGCAAATCATGCTATATTTGCACTCAAACTTGTCCTAAAAAACTTATAAAAAAAAGTGATAAAACAAACAGATTGGGCGATTTTATGGTAGAGTTCAATGACCCAAACGGAGAATGTATAGGTTGCGCTATGTGTGCAAAGCGTTGTCCTGATTTAGCTATAACTGAGGTTTGGCGATAGAAAATTTAAATGTGGAAAAATAAAATGAAAAATATGGAAAAAGTTTTAATAAAAGGAAATTATGCAATAGCGCAGGCTGCTGTTAATGCAGGATGTCAGTGCTATTTTGGGTATCCTATTACTCCTCAAACGGAGATTGGTGAGTATTTAAGCGGTAAAATGCAGGAACTTGGCCGCGGATATGTTTGCGCAGAAAGTGAACTTGCCGCTATCAATATGGTAATGGGTGCAGTTTCTACCGGGGTTAAAGCAATGACATCGTCATCTTCATGTGCGGTTGCTTTAATGCAGGAAGCGCTTTCATACGCAGCTTCAGATGAATTACCTGTTGTTCTTGTAAACGTTATGAGAACAGGTCCGGGACTGGGATATATTTATCCGGCACAGGGTGATTATAATCAAGCGGTTACAGGCGGGGGAAATGGCGATTATAAAGTTATAGTATTGGCACCTTCGTGCGTTCAGGAGTGTATAGATTTAACTTATCGTGCGTTTTATTTGGCACAAAAATACCGAAATCCGGTTATTATACTCGCAGACGGATTATTAGGTCAGATGATGGAACCTGCAATATTCGGAGAATATCCTTATCCTGAAGTTGATACTTCTTCTTGGGCGTTATCTGGCGCAAAAGGCAGAGAAGCAAGGGCTATATATTCTTGTGCAAGAGAAGAAAAGAAGCAAATACAACATATAATTAACTTGGACCAAAAGTTTAAAACTATATCAAAGAATGAAACTACGTACGAAGAGTATAATACAGAAGATGCTGATATTATAATAACAGCATTTGGTTCTATGGCAAGAAATATCAAAGCTGCAATGAATGTGTTAAGACAAAAGGGTATAAAAGTCGGATATATAAGACCGATTACTTTAAGTCCGTTTCCGAGTGACAGGATATATGAGCTAGCTTCTTCACATAAGGACTTTATAGTAGTTGAGATGAATATGGGACAAATGTTTAAGGATGTTAAATATTCTGTTAACGGAAAGGCAAAATGTGATTTAATAAACAGGCCTTGCGGAGAGTGGCTGAGCGTAGAAGAGATTGTAGCATCTGTTGAAAAGATTATGGAGAAAAATTATGCAGCAAGTGTTTAGTATACCGAAATCTTTTAAAAATGATTTTCATTTTACATTTTGTCCGGGCTGTGATCACGGAATCGTAATGAGGCTTGTTGCAGAAGTAATAGATGAACTAAATATAAGAGAAAATATAATATCCTCTACTTCAATCGGGTGTTCTGTTTTTATCTATGATTTTTTGAATATTGATTGCGTAGAAGCTCCTCACGGAAGAGCGCTTGCTTCTGCAACAGGAGTAAAAAGAGCTCAACCGGATAAGATAGTATTTACATACTCCGGTGACGGTGATTTTGCCTCAATAGGATTGGCTGAATCTATGCATACCGCTTTACGAGGCGAAAAGATAACATCTTTTATGATTAATAATACAACATACGGAATGACAGGCGGGCAGCTTGGTCCTACTACAACAATGGGTCAAAAGACTACAACGTCACCAATGGGAAGAAATAAAGAATATTACGGTTATCCCATAAAGATGGCTGAGCATATTGCTCTTTGTGACGGTACTGCTTTTTCCGCAAGAGTTGCTGTTGATTCTGTTCCTCATATAAATGAGGCTAAAAAAGCAATTAAGAAAGCTTTTCAAGTACAGTTAGACGGGTTAGGCTTTGGTTTTACAGAGATACTTTCATCTTGTCCGACAAACTGGAAAATGTCACCGGAACAGGCTCATGAAAGAATAAGAGGCGAAATGACAGAAGTATTTCCGTTAGGAGTATTCAAAGATATTACGTTAAAATAAAAACTCGCCTATAAACTTTTGTCAATCAATTGCATTTGGTTTATATAGCGAGTTTTATAAATTATTTTAACTATTTTGTTATTGTTCTAAGATGTATCCCAAAATTGTTCTTATACCAGCTCCTGTTGCGCCTGATATAAATTCTTTTTGAGGCTTATCTAAATATGCTGTACCGGCAACATCAATATGTGCCCATTTTACATCTTTAACAAATTTTTGCAGGAATACACCGGCTGCTGATGCTCCGCCCCAACGTGCTCCTGAATTTTTCATGTCTGCAACATCTGATTTTAAACTGTCAAAATATTCTTCCCAGAGCGGAAGTTCCCATAGTCTTTCACCTCTGCTTTTACCGGATTTAATTAAATTATTAACAAGTTCTGTATCATTTCCCATTATGCCGGCAGCTTGTGTTCCGAGCGCTACCATACATGCTCCTGTTAAAGTTGCAATATCAATAACTTCATCTACACCGAGTTCGCAGGCATAACATAAAGCATCAGCGAGTGTTAAACGTCCTTCAGCATCGGTATTATCAACTTCTATTGTTTTACCGTTTTTAGCTGTAAGAATGTCACCGGGTTTATACGCACTGCAGCCCGGCATGTTTTCGCAAGCTGCAATTATACCGTGAACTTCCACATTCGGATTAAATTCTTTTATTATGCTCATTATTCCTAAAACGCATGCGGCGCCTGACATATCATCTTTCATAGTAAGCATTGAAGATGCCGGTTTTATGTCTAATCCGCCTGAATCAAAGCATATTCCTTTTCCGATTATTGCAATGCGTTTTTTAGGGTTATCGCAAGTGTATTTTATATGTATGAATTTGGGTTCTTGAGCACTTCCTTTTCCTACTGCCAAAAAGGCACCCATGCCCATCTTTTCACATTCATCTTTGTTATATATTTTTGTTTCCAGACCTAAATCATTTGCAATATCAGCGAGTTCACTCGGAGTGGCAAACTGAGCAGGCTCATTCGCTAAATTTCTTGCAAAATTCATTGCTGCTGCCATTTTTTCAGCGTTTCGTACTGTATTTTCGTTTGCTTGTGCGTATACTTCTTGAATTTTATTGTCTTTTTTTTCTGATTTATATTTATCAAATTTATAATCGGCTATATAAGCGCCAAGTGTAAATTGTTCCGCATAATCAAATTCAACTCCGTCAAACGAGAATGCAACTTTTTTTGCTTCCATTTGCATACATTTTTTAATAGCTTTTGCAATAGCTTCTCTGAATTTATCAGGACAGAATTTTTCTTTCTTACCGAATCCAAGTACCAGAATTTTTCTGTACGGTTCTTTTCCGTATGTCGGAAGAAGGTATGTTTCACCGAATTTTCCTTTAAAATTATCCTGTTCAACGGCATATTCATTTGCAAGTGAATTAGTTGTTTTTTCACCTTCCCACATATTGATAACAAGTATGTCTGATTCTACCGATGTAACGTTATCAGTAATTTTAATCTCCATATTTTGAGCTCCTTTCTTTTATCATATTCTTATATTATAAAAGCACAAATAAGCCCATACGAAAAGTGGTTATTTTAGAGAATATATATTTACGGAATCTGGTATGATATTTATATTGATATCTTCTTTTATATATTTTTTTTCTCCGTCTATATGGCAAAGCTGCCAAGAATTTTTAATATTGATGGATTTTGCTTTTTTGTATTCCGCAATCTCGCTATTTGTGTATATTTTAAAAATTATTTTTATAAATTCTATAAAAAACAGTATAGGATTTGTAGTTTTAAGTATAAATATATCTGCTTCATTATCGTTAAGGTAAGAAGATTTGCTTAAAGATACAATATCTTTATACATGTTAGAAGCATTGGATATAATAATACATGAAGCATCTTTTTTGTACTCTGTTCCGTCAATTATAATGTTATATTTTTTTAGTTTTAACCTTAGTGCAAATATTATACCTGCAATAATGTATGCAAAATATCCAAATCTATTTTTTAGTTTTTGCGGAGTTTTACATATAATATTAGCGTCGTATCCTATTCCGAATCTGAGTACGCAGTACTTATCATTGATTTTTATAGTATCAATTTTTTTAATGTTTTCTTCAGATATAACTTTTAGTGCATTATCTATATTAAAATCTATGCCCAAATTTGCAGCTAAAAGGTTTGCAGTGCCTGACGGAATAACGCCGAGTACTTTATCGGTATTAATTATATCAGGTATTACTTGACTGACAGTTCCGTCACCGCCAATTGTTATTATAGTATCAAATTGTTCTGCATCTGCTGAATTATACTCATTAATATCAATAAATTTAAAATCTTTTGTATATTTTAGAACAAAGTCTATTACTTTTTTCTTGTATTTTATTGCCTTTTTTCTTCCGGCGTTAATATTAGATACAATTAAAACTTTTTTCATAATATATGTATTTTAGAATAAATTGTGCATAAAATAAAGCCTAATAAATATGCCCCGAGTACATCACTCGGATAATGCACGCCAAGCCACACTCTGCTTAGTCCGACAAATAAAATCCATAGGACTGACAGTACGATTACTGGATACTTTATTAAATTATTTTTATTATACTTAAAAAAATAATATATTATTAAACCGTAAAGAGTCATTGTAACTAAGCTATGAGAAGATACATAGCTATAACTATGCGGATGAACTATTAGCTGCATGCTTTCATCCGGTCTTAAACGACTAACAACCGGCTTTATAATGCAATTTAGAAAAAAAGTTATGATAGGAATTGAACAAATATAAATAACTTTTAACAATTCCCTTTTTTTTAGGAAATATACTGAACTTAAACCCAACGGAAAAATAATCATTAATGTGTATAACATACAATCCGGAAGAAGCGGTATAAATAACGGTAGGTTTTTTAGTTTGCTTTGAACAAACAGTATTATAGACTTGTCCCAATCGGTAATCACGGGACAAGTCAATACTATTATCGTATAAACAATAAACATGCAGGTTAAAACTAATATTTTTTTCATATTAGTGGCAACCGCATCCTGCACATTCTCCGGAACAAGCGTGAACAGGTTTTTCTGTAGAACAGAAGTTATCTCTGTCTATATAGTATTCACCTTCCAGAGGGAAAATTGTCATCCATAAATTTTCTCTCCAGTCTTTATCAAGTATTTCCTTTACTTCAGAAGAGTATTTATCAATTTCGGATGTAATCTTCGGATCCGTTAAATATGCTGCAGCATTTTCGTGAGTTTCGTAAGGCTTGAATTCTTCATAATATTTTCTGAGAATATCAGGTCTGTCTACAATCATGCAAGGTCTTAACATATTTCCGTCTTCATACGGAATGCCGTTACGGATTGCTTTCATAAATGGTGAAGCCAAAGCCTCCGTTAATGTGCAATTATTAACATTATGAGTTGCCAAATGAACAAAAGTACAAGGTTCAACGTCACCTTTTGGATTAACGTGTACATATTGCCTTCCTCCTGCAATGCATCCCATCATCTCAGGACCGTCTCCCCAAAAGTCAACTGTCATCATCGGAAGAGTATTTCTTGCATTATATACAGCTTTTAAAATTTGACGTCTTTGATCAGCGTTTGGTGTCATACTAATATCCGGACTGTCACCTACAGGAACGTAATGGAAAAACCAAGTCCACAGACATCCTTTATCTGAAAGCATTTTCATAAAATCATCAGATGTAACTTCATCACAATTTTGAGATGTAGCGACTACTGATGCACCAAAAAAGATGCCGGCTTTTTTCAGCATATCCATTTTTTCCATAACCATGTCAAACGTACCTTCGCCTCTTACTGCATCAGTATTTTCTTTTAGTCCGCTAATTGAAAACATTGGCTGTACATTTCCGAGTCTTTGAAGTTCTTTAACGGTTTTTTCGGTAATTAATGAACCGTTCGTAAAAGTTATAAACGTACAATCATTAAATTCTTCACATAGTTCCAAGAATTCTTTACGACAAAACGGTTCTCCGCCTACTATCGGGAATATATGTATTCCCATAACATCTCTTGCTTCACTGAAGATTTCTCTCCATTTATCTTTTGTTAAATCTTCTCTTACATCATATTCGTGAGCCCAGCAGCCCTTGCAGTGGAAGTTGCAATTTTTAGTAATACTTGCAAGTAAGACTGTTGGCGGGAAAAAGCCGTTTTTGGCATTGAACTCAGAACGTTTTCTAAGATTATCTCCGTAATATCCGTTTACAAAAAAGTTCTTAATCCATTTATTTCTGCAATTCGGGTGTAATTCAGTTAGTATTCTTTTCCACCAGAATAGGTGAGCGTGTTCGGATTCAAAAAGCCATTGCATTCTTTTTGCGTGGTTAATTCCTCCCTTTGAACCGGATATTTTTTCAAAAATTTTTGCTAAATTTATAAGTTTTTGCTTTGAAAAATTGTGCCCTAAGTAATTTATTGTATTATCAATAATAAAATTATTAAATTTTAATTTAATACTGTCAAAGGCACCCATTGAATTTGATTGCCACATTTTAGATTGTTCTTTTACTCTCATTTTATATTCCTCTGCTATACTAAAACTTCATTTACAATATTTTTATTTTTATTCTTGCATATATCCTTTATTGATTTATAAAACCATGAATCAGTTGTTCCGATTGATACAAACAATATAACACTATCAGATTTGGATATATAATCAACAAAGTCTTCTGATATATCAGCTTTAATAAATGTTATATTTTTGTATTGTTGTAATTCTTCAATAACTTTTTTAGGTATTCCGTTAAACGATACGGCACATAATTTTTTGTCACTATTTACTATAATTGATTTTTTTAATTCATTTAACTCACCGGAATTGTATATTATATTTTCACTAAGCATAGAATAAGAAAGCTTTTTATCAGTCAATTCTTTAAAAATTACTGCAATAAGTGCTGATATGATTCCGAAAATAATACCTAAAAGAATATTAGTCAAAAGCTTTGGAGAAGCGTATTCCCAATCTCTAAGAAGCTGCGGCTCTTTTAGCAAAAGCACTTTAGACGAATCCGACATTTCTTCAACCAATCTTGCCCATTGAAGTTTAGATGCAAGCTGCGTTAATTTTTCGGCATCTTCTTTTAGAGATATTTGAGATTTTTCTCCCGCTATAAATTGTCCTTGCATACTTGAAATTGCTCTGTTTGCTGACTTTGAAAATGCGCTCATAGCTGCTAAATGACCTGAACCGGTTAATGTAGCAGAAGGTAGTCCGCTCACTGTATGCATTCTTTTATCCAAATCCGCTCTTACTTTATTGTATTCCGTTTCTAATATTTTCTTATCAGATTTAGATTTTTCACTCATTAATTCTTTTCTTAGTTCAACATAATTTTTAATTAATGATGTAACTACATTATATGCAAGCTCTTTATCTTTACTTTTGTATGATATTGTAACGACATTTGTTCCTTTTTTTACTGATATATCAAGTCCTTTTTTTAAAAATTTCTCGGTTGTAAGGTATTCTCCGGTTTTTCTTGTAGGAATAATGCCGAAAATTTTGTGAAATCTCAAGTCATTTTCTTTTATAACTTTATCAATGACAAGCGGTGATTCCATAAGTTCTATTTCGTTTGTAAGATTAGTGCTTCCGCCTGACAACATAGCTGCCATACCGCTTCCGACACCCACTTCTTCTATAAAATACGGGTTAATTTCCGACATATTTGAGTTATTAGATTTATTTATATATAAATCAGCATCAATAATCCATTTTTTAGGCAAAATGAATGTTAATAAAACAAAAAATATAAATACTGAACAAAATATTTTAATTACTAATGTTTTTCTGCTGTATATTGAAAAAAACAGTTTTTTTAGATCAATATTTAATTCATCATCAAGTTCGTCTTCATATGAAATCATGTATTATTCACTCCTCTATATAGGAAATTATATTACAAAAATAAATATAATAATATTCCGACCTTTAAAATTATAAAGTATACTGTGTCTGAGTAATGAAATTAAGTTTTACGTTTTTGTTTAATTTTTTGAGTTCTTCGGACATAATCTTATTTCTTTCATCAAACTCATTTTCTCTTGCGTTATTTATAAGTTCATTAGAAACATAATTTTCGGTAGGAATATTACTGAAACCGTCCAATCCGGCTATATTAACTTCATTTATACCTATAACCGTCATTAATTTTAAGAACATTAAAGCTGCGTTGTCATACATTTGTGAATTATTCAAATATGATGAATAATTCAGAACATATGAACCGGACGGAATATTTTGTATATTTGAAGTTATCATCATTGGCTTATCATAGTTATCTAATGATGAAAAACGTTTGAGATTAGATATAAACGCAATATCAATATTGTAATCTTTAGGTATAAAGTTCAAAGAAACAATATAAGGATTTTCTTTATTTATAAAGGTATTAATTTTTCCGGCTTCTGTAGACAAAGATTTTCCGGGAGCTAAGATAAGAATTTTTTTACCTTTTATTATATTCTTAAATTCTGTTATCGTTTTTGAATCATCCGCAGATTTTGAAAGATTATCCAAATAAATTTGTTTAATTAAATTAACATCATATCCCGCTTTTTTGTTATCCGGAATTTTTTGAATTAATTCATTAATCATTTCAACAGGAACTGTTTGTTTGTCAACCAGATATTTTGCATAATTAGGGTGACAATGATTTGTTGCTGCCAAGTAATAAGGAACGGAATATCCCCAAGGTGTTTTTGCGAAAATAGGGTTAATATGCTCATCAACTATTTTTAAAATAGGAACAATGTCATAATATCCGTTATAGTTATCATTTATGTATTGAGTAATAAGTTCCGTACAAAGATTTCCGGCACCTCGCCCCATACCAAATACTGTAGAATCAATGATTAATTCTCTGTTATTACATACTTTCATTAAGCATTGTGCGTTAGAAAATGATAGTTGTAAATTGTTATGAGAATGAAAACAAAGAGCAATATCTTTGCTTAAATTATTATCAATTATGTAATAAAGACGAAGTAAGTCTTTTTCTTTCATTACACCCATTGAGTCAACTATAGAAACACCATATGGATGGATTTTTTCAATTTCTTTTAATAACTTAAGCAATTCTTCATCTGAATATTGGTCCGTAAAAGTCGGATTAATAAATAGCTTATACCCTTTTTCTTTTATTTTTCTACAATATTTAAGAGCATCATCTTTTTGAGTTTTTTTGAAAATAACTCTAATTCCGTCCACTACGGAATTTTTTACATCAGGAACAAGTTCTGTAGGAAATTTTCCGTATGTTATCATTCCGAAGAGTCGTTTTTTATCGTATTCATTAGGAAGAAAAGTGCGAATTTTTTCAAAAGAATCAAAAAGTGTTTGATTATGGTCAGAATCTTCTGTCGTTAAAAACCCTGTTTCTATATAGTCAATATTAGATTTAAGCAAAAGATTAATGATT
>CAJOPY010000049.1 GCA_905236505.1 Candidatus Gastranaerophilales bacterium | reverse complement strand
TGGAATATATAAGTATAATCTCTTTTCTTTATTTTCTCCTCCACTCCTTTATCTAACGAGTTAATGCCGCAATGATATGCGGCTTTTGTTTTGTTAAGATTAATTTTTTAACTCAAATTCTTTTGTACCGACTACTTTTCCTGCAAGCGTACGAATTTTGTTATCATAAGATATTTTTCCCCAGCCAAGATGATTTATTATCTCAAACAAAGCTATTCTGCGTGCTTCATATGAGCAATCATTAATTTTTAAGGCAAATGCTTTTTTCTCTTTTATATTTAAAACAACACACAAGCCGCCCGCTCCAACCTTTGCAATTAAATTATCCGTTTTTTGAATTATTTCCGTATCGGTTCTGTCTTCTCCTCCGAATATATACGGATTGTCTTTGATTGCACTTATTATTTGGGGATAATCTAACAAACCGATGTATCCTTTAACCATATTACTAAGAGGCATGCTCAAAATCGGAACTCCGCAGCCGTCGGTTGTCATCGGATAATCACTTTTTACTTGGCAGATGCTGTTTATTTTTTCTTTAACGGCAATTTGAAGCGGGTGATTTGGTTCATCATAAGTACGCAAATCCCAGTTTTGTTTTTTACACAAAGCCAAAAAACCAATGTGTTTTCCGGAACAGTTATTATGAATTGCAGAATACTTTTCATTTTTTAAAAGCATTTTGTCTTGCATGCTTCTTGAAAGAGGCGCATGTTCTCCGCATTTTAAATAACTTTCATTTAAACAGAGTTTTGTTAAAAGTCCTTTTGCAATATTTATATGACACTCTTCTCCCGCATGAGAGCCGCAGCACAATGCCAATTCCATTGGTGATAATTCTATTCCGTAATCTATCAATAGTGTTGCTTGCAAGGGTTTTGCGCATGAGCGCATATAATAAGGTGTAATGTCAATATCTTCGCCAAAACTTACAACTCCTTCGTGAAATTCCTCAACCAAATCATCACGAACGCAGATAATTTTCCACTTTCCACTTTCCACATTCCACTCCGCTGCGATTATTATCTATGCTATTCAGCACCTTCTGTTTTGTGCTCTTTTATATAAGTAAGCACTGCATCTATTTTTTGACGAAGTATTTCATTTTCTTCTTTTAACCTCGTATTTTCAACTCTGATATCGTATTTTTCTTCTTCTGTTGCAATATTCGGCATTTCTTCCGGATTTAATGAGAAACGTTTTCCTGCCTCTTCTTTCATGAATATTATACTTTTTACATCAACTTCTGTTACAAATCCCATTTGCACCATAAGTTCGGCAATAAATACGTGTTTTCCGGAATCCTTTATCTCTTGTTGTTTATTCAAAACTTCATCAAGCTGTTCAATAGTCATTTTTCCCGCACGAATAAAATATTCGCCGGTTCTGTATTTGCCTGCAATAAAACCTGCAATTGCACTTACCAAATTAGGAACTTCGTTAGAAAACAGTTTTGAAGTTTTGCAAAACATAAATGCCTTTGCAACTTCTTCCATAGTAAAATTATTTTCTATCGCAATTTCAATAAGTGACATACCTTTAGAACAACAATTTAAGAACGAATAAATACTTTCATCATATTTAGACTCTTTTGTGAGCAATTCATTTTGACCCAATTCCGAAAGAGCAGGTTTGTAAACGTGAAACAAATCTCCTTCTTGCACGTCTAAAAACTCGTTACTTAAGTACTTGGTTAAATCATTGGATAAATTAAGAAAAATAGTTTGTTTTATCCAAAGCGGATATGAAACCATTTTATCCATATATTCTATAAATAAGCCTTTGCTCATAAAATAACCCTTCTTTTATATGATGTCTGTAAGAAAATTATATCATAATATATAAATAAGTAACAATATGTAAAGGAAATTTTTATCATGGGCATGGACGGTTTGTCATTCGCAAATACCGGTTCTATTCAAGAACAAACTTCTGCAGAGTACACTTCACGCACTGAGCAGACAATGAATTCCGATCCCACAAATTCTTCACAGCAAGTACAAGGACTCAGCACAAATCAAAGAGTTCGGGAAAAAGAAGAAGAGGAAGAAGATAACAGAAAACAAAAAAACGGGAAACAGCCTTCTGATGATGTTTTTGAAGACGGTTTGGTAGAAAACGAACCGGAAGACGAAGAAAATATTTTAGAAGTTGAAGATATTGAAAACCCAAATAAAGATTTTTATGTTAAATTAAATGTAAAAGATGATATAATAGAATTATATGACAGCTCAACAGATAGATTAGTGGAAACTATATCAGGCACAGAACTCGGTGAACTTGTTCAAAAACTGAATATGGCTTCCGGCATATTTGTAAACAAGAAGGTATAACATGGCACCTGCAAATCCGTACGATAAATATATAAAACAATACCAAACAAGCAATATCACAACTGCAACTCCGGAAAAATTGATGATACTTCTTTTTGACGGCGCTATTCAGTTTTTGCAAAAAGCAAAAGTAAATATTGCCGAAAAGAATTTTCAAGAACGTTCCAAAAATATAGACGGTGCAAGAAAAATTATAAGAGAACTTATGCGTACTATTGATTTGGAAAACGGAAATGATGTTTCTAAACAGCTCTTTAAATTATATAACCGTATGGCAATGAACCTTATTAAAGCGAATGTTCAACGCAACAGTACAATTGTAGACGAAGTTATTCAAGATTTAACCAACATAAGATGGGGATTTCAAAAAGCTATAGAAATACAAAGCGGAGTAACAACTTTAGAAGAAGTATTAAAAGAACAAAATGCAGAAGCACCTGTCGTTCACCCTGCCCTGCAAAATCCTTCTGTTTCTGTTCCGGAAGAGGGTAACAATGCAGGATGAACAACAATATCGGCAATTGATAATGCTTTATGAACAGCTTTTAAACGGCGCTCATGATATATCACGCATGCTTGATAACGAATGTTATGACGATGCAATAACTATGGTAAAATCACGAGAGGCAACTTTTGTTAATTGCAGATGCATTTTGAGATATTTGGAGCTTACCCCCGTTCAAAAAAATGAACTGGATAAAATCGTAAACGAATTAAAAGAAGTGGAATTTAATAACATAAAAAAATTAGAAGCCGGCATGATGGCTGTTAAAGAAGAACTTTCTGCTTCTCAAAAATCACAAAAAATACAACAAGCTTATGACAATACAGATGATACAGGCAGTATTATCAATGTTCAGGAATAATTATATCCTCCAAAAGCCGGATTCTTTACTTTTTATGCATAAGGATACTTGCAATCTTTTGTGTTAAAGATATAATTGAGTTTGTAATATAAAGAAAGGAGTTTTATAATGAACAAAGAAGAATTAGTTGCTGAAATAGCAAAAAAAGCAAAAATTACTCAAAAAGAAGCTAATGAAGCTTTATCAGCTTTAGTTGAAACAGTTGAAAAAACAGTTGCTAAAGGAAAAAAAGTTACATTGGTAGGCTTCGGAACTTTTGAACCTCGTAAGAGAGCTGCAAGAAACGGCAGAAATCCTCAAACAGGTAAAGCAATTAAAATCCCTGCAAAAACAGTTCCTGTATTTTCAGCAGGTAAAAAGTTCAAAGAAGTTGTTAACGGCAAGTAATCAGCTTTTTGATATAAATTTTTCAAGAGGGTATTCTTTTTTAAGATGCCCTCTTTTTATGATAAAATTTTCTTATGAAAATCGCGCCTTTCAAAGTAGAAGAATTTATGAACAAATATGAGGCAAATGCCGTATTTGATTTAACGACTACTTGCATAAAACCTTTAACCATAAATGAATTATGTCCAAATATAAAGCAAGAGGTATTTAATATCCCGTTAGGATACGGAGATATCACGGGTTCAGAGAATTTAAAAAAAGAAATATCATCCCTGTATACAAACCAAGATTTAAGAAATATAACTGTTACACATGGTGCAATCGGAGCAAATCAGCTTGTATTTAATGCTTTATTGGAAAAAGACGATGAAGTTGTATGTATTGTACCTGTTTACCAGCAGCATTATTCCATACCGGAATCAATCGGAGCACGTGTAAGACTTTATTTTTTGAAAGAAGAAAACAATTGGCTTCCTGATATTGATGATTTAAAAAAAATTATTTCTTCAAAAACCAAACTTCTGTGCATTAATACCCCAAATAACCCAACCGGTGCGGTCATTCCTAACTGGTTACTGGAAGAAATCGTAAAAATTGCACAATATAACAATGTTTGGATTTTATCGGACGAAGTTTATCGCGGACTGAATTTGATAGGCAATCCTTACTCTTTATCTGTAGCTGACATTTATGACAAAGGAATTTCGGTCGGAAGCATGTCAAAAACATACTCTCTTCCGGGTTTAAGAGTCGGTTGGATTTGTGCAAGAGAAGATTTAATAAATGAAGTAAATCATCACAGACAATATAATACAATCAGTATAAGCATTTTAGACGATTATTTCGCTGCATATGCACTTAAAAACAGAGGATGGATATCAGAACGCAATTTTTCAATATTAAAAAATGGTCACGATATTTTTACTGATTGGTTAAGCCAAGAGGAGCTTGTAAGCTGCATTATCCCAACCGGAGGAACTACTGCACTTATAAAATATCATAAGAAAATTCCTTCTTTGGAACTATGTAAAAAACTTTATAATATAGCACAAATTGCAATTCTTCCGGGTGAAACTATGGAAATGGAAGGATTTTTAAGAATAGGTTTGTGTGCTAACAATTTAAAACCTGCACTTTCACTATTCAGTGAATTCCTAAAAAGAGTTTAACGATATCAAGTTTTACAATATAATTTTTCTATTGTATAATTTTTTTGCTTTTAAGGAGAATATTTTATGATTAATGTTGCTGTATGCGGTTCAAACGGAAAAATGGGTAAAGCTGTAATAAAAGCTGTAAACGCTGCTGATGATATGACACTTGTTGCAAAAATTGATATTAATGACGGTGAATTTGCAACCATAAAAGATGCCAAAGAGTCTGTAAATATTGATGTACTTATAGATTTTACCCAGCCAAAGTCTATATACGAAAATGCTCTTTTTTGCATAACAAACGGAATTAATATTGTAATCGGAACAACAGGATTGAGCGACATTCAGATTGATGAATTAAAAACTCTTTCAGAAAAAAATAAAACAGGCTGCTTCATCGCTCCGAATTTTTCTACAGGTGCTGTTTTGATGATGAAGTTTGCAAAAATGGCCGCAAAGTATTTTGACAATGCCGAGATAATAGAAATGCACCACAACCAAAAAAAAGATGCACCATCGGGAACGGCAGTAAAAACAGCTCAAATGATGGCTGAAGAAAATGAAAATTTCTCTTCCGGCAATTGTCAGGAGTCTGAAGTAATATCAGGTGCGCGCGGAGCAAATTCATATAATAACATCCATATACATTCTGTAAGAATGCCGGGATTTATGGCATCTCAAGAAGTTATATTCGGCTCCGGCGGGCAAACATTAAAGATAAGACACGATTCAACAGACAGAGAATGTTATATGAACGGAGTTTTACTTGCAGTAAGACATATATCAGAAAATAAAAGTTTTGTATACGGATTGGAGAATATATTATGAGAGAACCAAGAATCGCAGTATTAGGCGCAACAGGCGTTGTCGGAAGAGAAATATTAAAAATAAGTGAAGAATTGAATGTAAAATATGAAAGTATAAGATTTTTATCAAGCGCAAAAAGCGCAGGTTCAAAAATTAAATTTAAAGGGGAAGAATATACCGTAGAAGAAGCTGTTCCGGAGGTATTTAATGACGTTGATATTGTTATGGCTTCAGCCGGCGGAACAACAAGTAAAATATTCGCACCGGAAATTGTTAAAAGAGGAGGTATGATAATTGACAACTCTTCCGCATACAGAATGGATAAAGATGTTCCGCTTGTAATAGCAGGAGTAAATGATGAAGATTTAAAACTTCACAAAGGTATTGTCGCTAATCCTAATTGTTCAACTTCACAATTAATGCTTGTATTGGAACCGCTTAAAAAATTCGGATTAAAAAGACTTATTGTATCAACATACCAATCTGTTTCAGGCGCCGGACTTGCAGCAATGAATGAACTTAGAGATGACACAATTGCAAGATTAGACAATAAACCTTTTGAAAATAAATGCTTTAAAAAACCTATTTCATTCAATATAATTCCGCAAATTGACGTATTCTGCGAAAACGGATACACAAAAGAAGAAATGAAAGTTGTCAACGAAACAAGAAAAATTTTACACTTAGATGAAAGCACGATGATTTCATGTACCGCAGCAAGAGTTCCGGTATTTAGAGGACACAGCGAAGCGGTTGATATAGAATTTGGTATAAATGTTACTCCCGAAGAAGTCAGAGAGATTTTATCAAAAGCGTATGGTGTTAAAGTAATTGATAATCCGGAAAACTATGAATATCCGACCACACGCGATGCGGATGGAGTTGATCCTGTATTTGTGGGACGTATAAGAAAAAATCTTGCATTTACTAACGGAATATCACTTTGGTGTGTTGCTGATAACTTAAGAATAGGCGCAGCTTTAAATACGGTCAGAATATGCAAGAAAGTTACAGAAATGGGCTTATACAGAGGATACAAGGATTAAAAGTAACAATTTGTAAAATAAAAACGTGATATAGAGTAAATTGTAGTATAATATTTATAGTTAAGGAGATATAAAAGTGAGTATTATTGAAGGTTTGTTAACAGTTACAAATGAAAAATTTTGTATCGTAGTGTCACGTTTTAACGAGTTTATTACAAACAAACTTTTATCCGGCGCACTTGATGAACTCAAACGTCATGGAGTTAGTGACACTAACATTGATGTTGTTTGGTGTCCGGGTGCTTATGAAATACCGCTTATATCAAAAAAATGCGCTAAAACCGGCAAATATTCCGCAATTATAGCGTTGGGGGCTGTTATAAAAGGGGCAACCTCTCATTATGATTATGTGTGTGCGGAAGTATCAAAAGGTGTTGCTTCTGTAGGATTAGAAACAGAAATTCCTGTAATTTTCGGAATTTTAACAACTGACAACATTGAGCAAGCAATTGAAAGAGCAGGAACAAAATCCGGAAATAAAGGTTCCGACGCTGCTAAATCCGCAATAGAAATGGTTAGTTTGATAAAAAAAATAGGCGAATAAGCGAGATTTAGTATAAAATAAACAATAAGAGTTAAAAAGTTTTCCGTACCTATTCATCAAAAAGGAGTGTGTGTGTATGTCTGAGATTATTACTGAGTACAGAAATGAAAATACAAAAAACATTGATTTATTGTCAACAATAGACATCATTCGTAAAATTAATGAAGAAGACAAACTTGTAGCTTTAGCAATAGAGGACGAGATTCCTAATATAGCAAAAGCTGTTGATATAATAGCAAAACAGTTTTTAAAAGGCGGAAGGCTTTATTACTATGGTGCAGGAACATCAGGCAGAATAGGAGTTTTAGATGCTTCAGAGTGTCCGCCTACATTTGGCGTATCTCCGGATATGGTGCAAGGGTTTATTGCCGGAGGCGATAAAGCATTTAGAGTAGCTGTAGAAGGTGCTGAAGACAATTATGAACTCGGGAAAAAAGATGCAGAAATTCTAACGGATAAAGATGTTTGTGTTGCAATATCAGCAAGCGGTAATCCTAAGTATTTGTTAGGAGTTTTGGCACAAGCGGAAGAAAACGGATGCAAAACAATTGCCCTTACTTGTAACCATAAAGCTATGATTATTGAAGAAGCAGGACATTCAATATGTGTAGAAGTTGGCGCAGAAGTTATTGCCGGTTCAAGCAGAATGAAAGCAGGAACTGCACAGAAAATGGTTTTAAATATGCTTACGACAGGGGCAATGATAAAAATCGGCAAAACTTATGAAAATTTTATGATAGATTTGATGCCGACAAATGAAAAACTCAAAGACAGAGCAATCAGAATTGTATCTGAAATAGCTGAAGTAAATGCTTCTGAGGCACTGGAAACGCTTATGATTTCCGATTGGAAAGTTAAAACAGCAATAATAATGTTGATGTGTAATTTATCAAAAGATGATGCAAATGAAGCACTAAGGAGAAATTGCGGAGTACTCAGAAGAACAATAAAATCATTAGTCCTTAAATAAATCGCTCATATCGTACCCTGAAAATTTTTTAATGTATTCTGATATATGAGTTCCGAAACCATCAGTCATATCAATACCTTTTTCAAGATATTTTTTGAGATTTCCGACTCCGAGCAAATGTGCTCCTGCAATCAAACCGGATTGAGTAATTTCCGGATATAAGTTAATATATTTATCTAAACCAAAAAATTTTATTTGTGCCCATTGTCTTTTTGTATATGCTTTGAATGCAATATCTTGTGCTTTTGGGTTTTTAAGAAAATCTTTATCTGACGATACGCCATATTCTTTGGCTTTATCAGTAAATTCTCCGTCTGCCCAATTATTTCCGTCTTTTGTTTTCCAGCCTTTCGGTAATTCAAAAAATTCTGCATCAGCCATTGCTGTCACACCCATTTGGTATCTGCCCAAATAATGGTATATATTTTCAGATTCATAATTATCTGCTGATTCTCTCCAGCCAAGTGCATATTTAAATCCTCTAAAATCTTTTTTGAAACTGAAATAAGGAGTTTTGTGGTGTTCCCAATATAAGCCGTCTTTTGCTTCCTGAACGTGTTCCTTTGTTTTTTCTTTTCTTTCTTCATCTGTTTCAAAATCTATTTTTAAAGTTCCTCCGCCCTCTATTTCCAAACGAATAACTTCAGCTTTAGGATCATAGCCAAAATATTTTACTCCCATAGCTGTCCAAGCTTTTTTGTTTGAAAGATAGTCATTATAAGCATGTTTTATATCCAAAAGAGTCAAGTCATCAGAATGAGTATCCATTCCGACTATTTTTTGAAATACTGAATATTTCTTTTCATTCATATCAGCAGTATTATCTTTTCTATAAGT
The DNA here is from genome assembly GCA_905236505.1 of Candidatus Gastranaerophilales bacterium. Lineage (GTDB taxonomy): Bacteria > Cyanobacteriota > Vampirovibrionia > Gastranaerophilales > Gastranaerophilaceae > CAG-196. The sequence goes on along the minus strand of CAJOPY010000049.1, from coordinate 4,718 downwards.
ATTTTTACCTTCTAATATTTTTGCATTTCCTCTTGCGTAATTTATTGTAAGGTCACCATTTACAAGATCTCTTGCTTCTTTTTGCTTGTAATTAGTAATAGTACACGCTCTTGTAATATTTATATATGCTGATTGCGGTGTTTTTGCTTTATTACCGTAATTATTTGTAAATTTTATACTCATGTTTAATATCTCCTCATTTATATAAAGTTTTTTTTCACAAATATATTGCTTAAATTTTACAAAAATTTACATCGTCGGTTTTTATAGTATAATAAATTTAAAAGTGTATTGGGGGAAAAATAATGAAACTTACAGTTTTAGGACCCGGTTGCTGGGGATTAACATTGGCTTGGTTAATGAATAATAATTTTGATAAAATCACTGTTTGGGGAAGAGAGTCTGACCTTAACGAAGAACTTATTCAAAAAAAACACTGTTCAAAACCTCTTGAAGTACAGCTTGATGAAAAAGTAGAATTTACTTCAGATATAAAATCCGCAATACAAGATGCCGATATAATTTTATCTGTTGTTGCAACCGGCGGTGTAAGACCGGTTTGTGAACAATTAAAAACGGCCGGAATAAATCCTAACACTCCTTTAGTTAATGCTTCTAAAGGTTTAGAATTAAATTCTCTTATGAGAATGTCACAAGTTATTAAAGACGTCTTACCAAACCAAAAAGTTGTGATTTTATCAGGTCCTACGCTGGCAAAAGAAGTTCTTGCCGGAAAACCGACAGCCGCTTCTGTTGCTTGTGAAGATATAGAAACAGCTGAATATGTCCAAAAAGTACTGAATGTTCCAAACAAATTCAGATTGTATACAAACACAGATGTTATCGGCGTAGAACTTGGCGGAAGCTTAAAAAACGTAATAGCAATAGCTTCCGGATTTGCCCACTCAATGAACTTAGGTGATAACTGTATGGGCACACTTTTAACAAGAGGCATGGCAGAAATAGTAAGATTGTCTGTAAAGCTCGGAGCAAATCCTTCTACTTTATACGGACTTTCAGGGATGGGCGATTTAATTGCAACGTGTTCAAGCCCGCTTTCAAGAAATTATACAGTAGGCTCAATGCTCGGACAAGGAAAAAAAATCAACGATATTTTAGAAACATTAGGTTCAGTAGCGGAAGGAGTTAAAACTTCAAAAGCTGTGTGTGATTTAGCAGAAAAACATGGTATTGAAGTACCGGTATCATCTGCTATTTACGAAGCTGTTTATACTGATATTACTCCGCAAGAAGTTTTATCAAAACTTATGAACAGAAAACTTAAAAAGGAAGAATGCTATGATAAAATATGCGGTTAAATATCTTAAAAATACGTTTTATCCGTTAGCTATAAACGGTAACGGTGACATTGGCGAAAATATTGACGGAAAACTCGTTCTTGTAAGAACAGAAAAAGGCGAGGAAGTTTTAAAAGCATTTTTGGTTAACAAAGATATTTCCGCTTTATTTGAAAAATCGGAAAAAACTCCTCAGGCATTTGAATTCTTGCGTGTGATGACACAAGAAGATATGATGATTTATGAAGAAATTAAAAAAGAAGAAGTAACCTCTTTCTTCAAGTGTAAAGAGCTTGTACAAAAACATAACTTAGTAATGAACTTGGTACAATGCCGCATAACGTTTGATAAAAGAAAAATTTCATTTTACTATACAGCACCGGAAAGAGTTGACTTCAGAGAACTTTTGAAAGATTTAACTCAAGTATTTAAAAGAATGAGAATAGATTTAAGACACATAGGAGTGCGTGATGAATCTTCTATTATGGACGGAACCGGAATTTGCGGAAAACCTTTTTGTTGTTCGTCTTATTTAAGAAAATTTGAGTCAATAAATGTGAAGCTTGCAAAAGATCAAGGAATGCCTATTACCCCATCTAAAATATCAGGAACTTGCGGACGTTTACTGTGCTGTTTAACATATGAATACGAAAATTACATAGAAGCCGCAAAAGGAATGCCTCCTGTAGGTTCAACCGTTATGACTCCTATAGGCTTGGGCAAAGTTTGCTTTATTCAGTTTTTAAATAATTCCGTTGCCGTAAAATTTGAAGACGGAAAAATAAAAGAATTTACTAAAGAAGATATAGAAATGGTTGATGCCGATGTCAACGTAGAAATAGAAGATAATCGTATAAGTTCATACAATACGGATGATGAAAAAGTAGATGCTCGTCAACTTAAACAGCTTGAAGATGATAAAAACAGTTCAACAGGTAATGTATAAGGAGATTGAATAATGTTGGAAAGAATAGAAAAATTACAAGTAATATCACTGGGAATTTTGATTGGATTAGCTCTTGTTGTTTCAACAAAAATGGTGGCTTCTACCATTCAAAAAAATGAAATATCAGTAACCGGATCAGCTTATGAAATAGTAAAATCTGACAGCGGAACGCTTAATATAGAAATAGACGTAAAAAAACCTTCCAGACAAGAAGCATACAAAACTTCACAAGAACAATTAAAGGTTGTTATGCAATACCTAAAAGACAAAAAAATAGATAAAATTCTTGTAAAAACACCTAATATTTATGCTACTTATAAAAATGATTCAAGGGGATATTCGACAAACGAAGTGGATCATTACAACTATTATCAACCGATATCAATTTCTTCTGATAATGTAGAATTGATAAAAGAAATTTCTACAGACATAGGAGGATTAATTAATAAAGGAATAGTAGTAAATGCTGAAAATCCTTCTTATGATTATTCCGGCTTGCCTAAACTAAAAGTATCATTACTTGAAAAAGCATCAAAAGATGCAAAAGACAGAGCAGAATCAATGTTAAAACCATCTCACAACAGAGTTGGAAAGATATCGGCTGTAAGAATGGGGGTATACCAAATTACACCGGTTGACTCAACAAATGTTTCAGACATGGGAATAAATGATACTTCTACTATAGATAAAAAAGTCACTGCAGTTGCCAATGTAACGTTCAAAATTAAGTAACGGTGCTTGCTTAAACTGTTTAGGATTGAATTCGCATTAAAGATATGATATAATACTTGTATACATTTACAACACGTTACAGAGGTATTATAATTATGGAAATTAATGCTAATTACGGTCAAGCACAAGATATAATGTCTTCAGAAGTTAAATCTGAACAAGCGGAAGCTTTATATCAGGTTAAACTTATGAAAATGCAACAGAATTCAGATGCGATTGTAGGAGAGCTCCTTGAAGATACAGTGGAAATTTCTCAAGAAGCTATGAATAAATTTTTGGCGGAAAGAAACTGCCAATAAATTATTTCTCTCAGCAATTCCCCCATATTATTGTTTAATATGTAACAAGATTTTACATATATTAAACAATCGTTTATAATGAAAAAAATGAGATTGGGGGATTTATGGATTTAACAAAAGTAAGAGAGATTGACGCTGAATTAGCTGAATATATAGATGATGAATTATTAAGACAACAAAATACAATAGAATTAATTGCAAGTGAAAACTTTACATCTCCTGCGGTAATGCAGGCTTGCGGAAGCGTATTGACTAATAAATATGCAGAAGGTAAACCTCATAAACGTTATTACAACGGATGCGAAGTAATTGATAAAATTGAAGAACTTGCACAAAAACGTGCTTGCGAACTATTCCATATGGATCACGCTAATGTCCAACCGCATTCCGGCGCTCAAGCAAATATGGCGGTGTTTTTTGCATTATTAAAACACGGTGACAGTGTTTTGAGTATGGATTTATCAAACGGCGGACACTTAAGTCACGGTTCACCTGTTAATTTTTCAGGAATGTATTTTAATGTAACAAGTTACGGCGTTGATGAAAACGGCTGCATTGACTATGAAAATGTAAAAAAATTAGCACAAGAGTGCAAACCTAAATTAATTATATGCGGAGCAAGCAATTATTCTAAAATAATAGATTTTAAAAGATTTAGAGAGATTGCAGATGAAGTCGGTGCAATATTAATGGCGGATATTGCTCATATAGCCGGCCTAATTGCAGGCGGTGCACATCCTTCACCGGCAGGTTATGCTCAAATCGTTACAACAACAACACATAAAACACTAAGAGGTCCGAGAGGCGGTATTATAATGTGTGATGAAGAATTTGCGCAAGCAATAGATAAAGCTGTTTTTCCGGGTATTCAAGGCGGACCTTTAGAACACATTATTGCAGGTAAAGCTGTTGCACTTAAAGAAGCTTCTCAACCGGCTTTTAAAGAATATGCAGCCCAAATTGTAAAGAATGCAAAAGCAATGGCAAAAGGCCTTTTAGATAACGGCTTGGATATCGTTGGAGGTATGACTGAAAACCATCTGATGACATTGGACTTACGCAAAACAGGAAAAACCGGAAAAGATATGGCAAACGTTTTGGAACAAGTAGGAATAACTGCAAATAAAAATACTGTTCCAAATGATCCTCAAAGTCCTTTTGTAACAAGCGGTATAAGATTAGGAGCCGCTGCAATGACAACCAGAGGTTTTAACGAAGACGATATGACAGAAGTTGCAAGAATTATTGCTCAAGCAATAAAAAATTCGGATAATGAATCGGTATTAAAAGAGTTAAGAGAAGATTCACTTAAACTTTGTAAAAAATATCCGTTATATTAATTATTAAAGATTAAAGTATTATATAAACATTATAAAATAAGGATAGTATACTTATTTTAGTATTTTTGTGCTGTTAACTTTTATTACTTATTTTCTGTTTTTT
>CAJOPY010000048.1 GCA_905236505.1 Candidatus Gastranaerophilales bacterium | reverse complement strand
TAAATTAATTGATAGTGGTTATAAAGAAGGGTTAGTCCATACCGAAATTATTACCAAAAAATCTAATATTAAAAATTAAGTCTTTTGTATTGTTACAAATAATCAATATAAAATCATTAGACAAATAACTATATTTATGCTACCTTATCAAGTGAGGATATGAGATAGCATATCTTTCGGGCTACTGGGGTATCATTCAAGTGTTCGTAAAATTTCTTAAAAAGTTCGAACCTTGCAACGTCAACCCCGCCATTTACAATAAAAAGCAGACCGCAAGGTCTGTTTTTTATTAGGGATTCCTCGCCTATGTCTCTTCCTCCATTGGCTCATATGTACTTTGTTTGCTGGGATAGACACTACACGAAAAACGTGACATTTAGTCACCTTTTTCTGAACGCTAGCGGAGTCCTTGCTCCATTTTAAAACAAAGACCTTTCGGGGTCTTTTTTTATTCCAAACTCCTCTTGTTTTGTATCATGGATTTTGACATTATAGGTTTTCAAGACAGCGATTAGGTTTGCTTTACCAAGAATTATAATTTTTGTCAGATTGGTAAATCCGAGTCACTGACTATTCTTCTGTTTTAGGGGTGCACTTCAATACAAAGGTGTATAATCAAACTTTTCATATTTTTCAAATATTTTTTTTCTTTCTTGAAACTCTTTTTGTGGATAATTTTTCCATTTGTCATCAGAATATGAAATAAAATAAGGATTTTTAGAGTTTTCGTATCCGTCATATTTAAAACTAACTTGCGGGAATAATTCTGTAGAATTTTCAACCAAATTATAGACATCAACTCCGCTTTCTAATGCGCCTGAAGAATATTCTCTGCAAACAAATGAATTATCGCAAATGTAGTATCTATTTCTTTGTCCGCCGCTTATTACGTGTTGAGGCTCTCTGTCAACCATAGTGTAGATATCATAAATTACACCTTTCCAATTACCTTCTGCGATTTCACCGATTAAAAGTTCATCAATGCCGTCAGCGTTAATATCATAATATGCGTATCCGATTTTATCTTGAGGGAGAATGTTATACATATAACTCATGTTTTCTTTTTCAAGTCTTATAGAATCCCACTTTTCAATCAGTGCGGTTTTGTGTTTTTCTAAAATATCTTTATATAAATTTTCTCCTCTCATTCCCTGATTTTTGAAGTATGTTGAACCGTTTACTCCTTCAATATTTACCTTATCTCCCAAATCATAAATCAGCTTGAATGTTTCAGGAGCTTTTGTGTTTTTAGTATAATCATACTGAACATCTGTCGGGTGTTTTAGAACAATATCGTACAGATCCCCTTTTTTATCCGTTAATTCTCCGAGTTTTATACTTCCCGGAAGTACTGCGTGCTCGGACGGATTTTTATACGCTTTTATTCCGAATGCAAAACCTCCGAAACCGGATTTTTTTGAGTCTTTATGGTATGCTTCAGTTTTATTTTTCTCTTTTTTTATGTAGCAGAATTTTCGTAATTCTTTTGGTATTGATATAGAAAATAAATTATTTTTAATTATTACATTTTTTTTACTATAAACATTATCGTAAGCAACCACTTTTGAAGAAAATATAAAAAGTATAAATATTACAAAAATTTTTTTCATTAAATACCTCTATTTTGGATTAAATAAACAGGCAAGACACGAATGTATTATAACACATATACGTATACGGCATAGCAGGAGTTTGAATAAAACATCGGTTTTTGCGGAATATTCAGAGGTTTTACTGTCAAACAAATTTGTCAATACTATTTTTATAAAAAAACACGTAAACTTTTGTAAATTCTGATTTTTCAAAGTAGGCATGGGGAGCATGGGCAATTGTAAATTTTTTTAGTAATTTCTTTACTTGATTACAAATGTTGAAAGGCTAATATAAAAACATACCAGAAAGGAGTGATGGCTACAGGACTTATAGGGGAGGGGGTAAAGCTGTTTTACCTGTTACCGGAATATTTAATTTTTAAAAACAAACGAAATGAAAATCACAAATTAGTATCAAAAAAATTAACACAAATCATTATTTAAGATTTAGAAAAGAGAGATTCAAACCGATTTTTGGGGTAGGAGATTATTGGGTTAAAGCGGTTGTTTGTAATAATTATACAAATGACCGTTTTTTAATGAAATTGATAAAATCTAATTATTCAGATTCTTCAAGCAAAACTATTTCCGGAATAGTGCCAAGCCTAACATTTAATATACTTGTTCCTAAACCTTTTGTTACAATCATTCTGTTTTGAGTTTCTTTATAATCTCCGCAAGCGAATTTATTACCGTACTTAGACGGAACTAAAATAGGCATTCCTAATACACGAACTTGCCCTCCGTGAACGTGTCCTGCGAGAATAAGATTTACATTATCTTTAACATCATAATATATATCCGGAGTATGAGAAACCAGAATTCTGGGGTTTTGCGTGCCTTCAAGAGCTGTTTTTATATTTGGCAACCCTGTTTGCAAATCCTCAACTCCCGATATATATAAATCTCCGATTTTTGCATTGCTGTTTAACAGAACTTTTATTCCGTTTTTTTCAAGCGAATTTTTAACTCTGTACTTGTCATACCAACCGTCATGGTTTCCAAGAACCGAAACTGTTATAGAATTTATTTTTGACAGCTCATATGCAATTTCTTCTATCGGCAATGTATTTTTTCCGGTGTGTCCTTTTATAAAATCTCCGCCCAGAATTACCAAATCCGGTTTTTGAGCATTTATTAATCCTATAATTCTGTTAAGCCTGTTTTTACCATATTTTGATATATGAAAATCACTTGCAAAAACAATTCTCTTAAATCCCAAATTTTTTATTTTGTATTTTTTAACAACAATAAGATTAGGTTCAATAAAAAATCCCCAAATTAAAAACAAAATAATTATTATAATAAAATATTTCATAATTTCTAATAATACACAAAACTAAATATTATTGAAAATTATTATGTTAATTTTTGTAAAAAAATTTTTTAAATTAGTCAATTTTGACGGTTGTCGGTTTTTATATGTTACAGATGAAAAAAATGAAGGTAGTGTATGAAAATTTTATCAACCGATTTAAACCAAAATTATTTAACAAAAAACAGGTATTTACCCGCAAAAATAACTAACCGTAGTACGAGTGATACTTTTGTAAAATCAAATCCGAGTTTTAAAGGTGGTGAACAAAAAATTCTGTCACAGGGCAGCAAAACTATTTTTGAATATGCAGCCTTTTTAGCTGCAGGCTTTGTTGCATTTAAAAATCTTACAGGTAAAAACGATGATTTAAAGGAAGCCGGTGTAGAGCTTGAAGGCAGCAATTTGAAAGATATATTAAGTAATATAATAAATCAAAGCAGAAATTCTCAGGAAAATGATGAAAAAGTAAAAGAATTAGAAGTTGAGATTGAGAATTTAAAGCAAGAAAACAATGACTTGAAGGCTCAATTGGAAGAAAAAACCAAATCAAATGAGGCTGGAAATAATCAAAATAATACCGAAAACACAGTATCAGAAGCAAAAGAAGATTTTGTTAAGTTTCCGACAAGAAGAGGGCAATTATCGGGTGAACAAACGAAGCTTAAAAATGTTGTAACAAAGATAAATATATCTGATGAATATAACGCAAAATTAACAGAGATTTGTCGGGATATATTGACAAAAGGCAGTAAAGATGCCGAAAACAAACAAAGAACAATGAACTTAACGTCTGAACTTGAAGCTTGCGGAGATGACAAAGAAAAATTAAAATCTGTTATAGATAAGTATGATGTAACACCAAAAGCTCAATCCCCAGTTTTGAGTAATGATGACAAATCTGCCGGCGAAATATCTTCAGCAAAAGAAAACAGCGATAATTCGGAAGTAAAAGTATTTAATCCTATATCCGAAGTAAGAGTAGCAGGACCAAATGTTGTAGATAGAATAGATTTAACTAAAGTTCCAAGCGGCAGACCCGCAAGAGCTCAGAAAGTTTATACCTCATCTGATTCAAATGCGAGTAACCGTGCTGAAGAAAGTTCTGCTGCAAATCATACTCTTGAAGGAAGAATTGTTCCTATAGATGACGGTACAGGTTCTTCTTATGAATTTAATTTACCAAAAGGTGCAAGTCAAAGTGCAGAAGAAAGTTTATCCACTGCTTTATCTCATTTTGAAAGACAATATTTGTCTGAAAAGAAAGAGGCAGCTAAACAAAACGGAACAGAACCTGAATACGTTAAATGGATGCTGCGCCCATCGCTTGGTACTGTGAGAAAAGATGATATAATAAACGAAGTAAAAAGATGCCAAAATCGCGGTAAAATTTCAAAATATTATCAAATTAATACCGCAAATGCAGAAGAAGTTGCAGAAACAATCAACCAAAATCCTGATTTTCGTAAAATGTTCACTCTTCACGGTTCTACAAAATTCATTGAGCGTTTTGTGGATTTTGAAAGTGATATTCCGGCAGATGAACAAGCTGACAGAGCAATGGAAGTTTTCAAAAAAACGCTGAATATTGCTCTAAAACACGGTGTTACAATGGAAGAATACGATGAAGTTTGGAATAAAGATGATTCCGCAACAGAAATACGCAAAGGTACAAATATAATAATTTCACCTGAGTATTTTACCGAAGAAGCAAAAGAAATATTCGGTTACAGTCCTGTGAAGATTGGTATTTGCAGAAGAAGAAACCAACAAGGTGCAGTTATTTGCACAGTATTTCCAAAAGGTGTATACTAAAGAAAGAAGGCAGAATATGAGAATTTATAATATCAATCCTATTAATTTTATGGCAAAAAAAACACCGATTGTTCATTCTGAACCAAACGCGGCTGATTTAATCAAAAACCAATTTTATGCAAATATTGACGGTTTTTTGAATAATCAATATGACAAAAAAGAGTATTTAAAATTATTCTCTGATGATGTTGATAAAATCATTAAACAAAACAAGATGAAAGACTATACTCCGATAGAAAGAAAGTATATTAATAATCTTATATCAATGATTGATATGTCTGATAATTTGGGCAAAATACCCGATAGTTATCTTAAAACAGGCATGGAAAATTTAAAAAAATATAAAAAATAGAAATTTTAATTTAGTTATCGCTTTTTTATAAAATAAAAACCCTTGTTCGTATCAAGGGTTTTTGTGACTTATAAAGTCTTTTTGGTTATAAGAAAGGAGAATGAGAGATTATTCCGATATACTAAATGTTGCACCTTCAGATGCTAAACCTGATTCATAAAACTTCTTGGCTTCTTCTTCTGCTGACTTGTGATTGTATAAGTAGCTATCAAATTCATCTGTACCTTTTTTTATTGTTTGATTACCTGTTTTTGGTTTTTTCTTTAATGTTATTGCAACTATTTCGCCATCCTTATTAAATAAGAACTGATCGCCGTTTGATGCTTTAAAACTGAATGAATCTCTTGCAACATTTTCTGCTCTTCCGTTTGCAATAAGTTCTTTTACAAGATTGTCGGTTTCAGAATTTCTGTGCAGCCAAGCATCTTGTTCGGCTTTAGACATATTGGTTTGTAATTCTCCGGGTACTGTTAATCTTTCGGTATTTTTATCCATCCATTTTGAATAAATAAGTCCGTCGTCGCTATGGTATTCGTATCGTACATTTTGTAATTTATCAATTTTTGCACTACCGTTTTCCATATTCTTTATACGATTCTCAATACTAGTTTTAAATCCGCCTTTTTTACTGCTAAATAATTCAACAATTTTATCACCTTCATAAATATCATTACCTTTGGTTATTTTAATAATTTTTCCTTTTTCAACAAAGAATGTATAACCGTTGTCTTCAAAATTATATTTATGTAAAGTTATGCCTTTAGATAATTTTTTCGTAGTGTCATCATATAGATTAGGTATAGTGATATTATTGCTATTTAAGTGCGTTGAGATTTTGTTACTGTCTTTTAGTACTTCCGGTGCTTTTCTTGCTTGTACTTGAGCTACTTTTCCTTTTTCAACAATAATTTTTGAGCCGTCTTTTGCAAAGAGTGTAAAGCTTTTCATTTCTTGAGTCGGTACTCTTCTAAACAACATTTTCAAGCCGTGCATAAACCCTTTGCCATTTCCTTTTTTAGCTGCAGCAATGCAAGTTGCGGCGCCTGCAAGAATTG
>CAJOPY010000047.1 GCA_905236505.1 Candidatus Gastranaerophilales bacterium | reverse complement strand
GAAGCACGCCGCCAGCGTTCGTCCTGAGCCAGGATCAAACTCTCCATTGTCAGAAAAGTTATGTCCTTCAGTTTGACGTCTTCGCTTGGTTATCTCCAAGCTTACACGCAAACCTGCTCGACTTTGTTTTGTCCGTTCATTTCTTTTTAGAATTAACAAGTTGTTTTTTCGTCTTTGCATTTGCTTCGCAAATGCTTCACTATTCTATTGTCAAGGTTCAACGTTATAGTGACGATGTCACATTTAATTTTCTTACTTGATTGCTATTTATCAAAGCTTAAAATTTCGGGTTTTATTTCGTGCCGACTCTCAATTACTTCATACTTCCTTGAGATGCGATTAAAATTAGGGGACTGCGGTATTCACTCTGCAATCGTGCATCAGAACCCTTCTGCACCCTTCTCGCTTATCTGCACCGGCGGTTTCCTCACCGACAAAAACTATCATATTACATCAATTTTTAATGTCAAGCCTTTTTTTAAAGATTTTCTTTACAAAAATTAATAATCATATAGGAAGATTTTTCTGAATAGAAATACAACACCTTGAAAATAAAATAGAAAAAGAAGGTCACAATTTTCGCAAAAAAATGCAACATCTTATGTAAAATGTTGCATATATATAAAGTTGAAATAAAGTCTAAAATTGCTTAATATAAATTTTTATTTTTACAAAAATTTACATTAAATTTTATAAATTTCTTAAAATAGAATTATATTGTGTATTTTCAGTTTTAACCTTGCAACATTTTACATAAAATGTTGCAAGGTAGGGCAAAAAAGAAGTAAGATTATGTCGGATTATTTAACAACAAATTATAACCAAAACAAAGTTCAGGATATCTCAGGCCCATATTCAAATTATGATGCGGTTATAACAAATTCCGCTTCGCAAGCAGGGAAAAATAATTATACAAGCACCGCATTAGAAACTAAAAAGGACACTTTTGAAGGGAAAAATGGTATAAGAACCTACAACAGTAATAAAAGAAAAAAAGGTATATCCTCAAGTTTAAAGTGGTTACTGGGTATTGGCGGAACTATAGCAGCAGTTGGCGCTTTTGTTATTGGGCATAAAGCATTAGCAACAAAGCCTTCTCTTGAAATTGTTCAAAAGAACTTTTCCGAGATTTTTCGTAAAAATATATCAACAGAAGAAGCTCAAAATATCACTAAACGCTACAGAGAAATATTTGAAATTAAAGACTCGGAAGAATTTACACGAACATTATTCAATCAAGTAAAAAAAGACTACGGCTACGAAAAAGCAAACTTGCCATTGGAAATTAATTATATGACCGGAACGGAAACTTTGTCCGAGTGCATGAGAAGAAGAGCAGGAGGATTTAATTCCCAAAACTGTAATATGGTAATAGATTTACCTATCATAAAAGGTGGTAATTTGAGTAATCGTAATAGAAAAGATTTACTAGATACTTTTTATCATGAATTCAGACACATGCAACAAACGGAATTATGTTATAGGTTCAATTCAAACAAATATCTTGAAGCATTAGAAAATAATTCAAAGAAAGACATAGGCAATTTTGATAAAAAAATTGCAGAGTTTAAAGAAATATTGAACAGCAAGTCAAAACTTCAAAAATATGCAAATAAGATAAACAAAAGTATTGAAGAAACAAAACATGGTTTGGAAAAGATAATTGACGGTCTCGAAAAAAGAAATGAGCTTGGTGTAATACTTGTAAGTGGCAATAGCATTGATAAAAATCAAGTAAAAAAAGAACTTGAACGTTGTTTTAAAGATGTTCCTCTACGTGAAAATATAAGTGAATTTAAAGCAGACATTGATAAATTTATGGAAAATTCTGCAAATTATTTAAGAGGAGAAGAAGGAATGAAAGCATACAAAGCTCAACCTTTGGAATCAGATGCTCACAGTGTTGGTAAAATGGCAAGAACAATGTACGATTATATATTTATGAAATGATAATATATAAAAGCTTCTTTGATACAACCGTATTTAATAATTGCTGGGTTATAAAAAATTCATTCGTATTTCAGTTATACATTTGCATACAACACAATTTAAGAGTTATTCACTTTGAAAATATTGTTCTATCAAACTCATAAAAATTTTTTATTATACCGTCTAAACCATCTATACTTTTATAAAATTCTATCGGCTCTAATGAAGCTATACCGATAACCTTACCAATTCCTGCCGCCAGCGCAGAATTAATCCCTGCTATTGCATCTTCTACAACTACACACTCAGATGGTTTTAAGTTTAATTTTTTTGCGGCAATTAAAAATATATCAGGAGCCGGTTTTCCCGGAATCTTTCCGTTAGAATACACTATCTTATCTATATCAAACCACTTAGCCAAGCCAAACTCTTTTATATAAAATTCTACATTATCCCATTCAGACATAGTTGCAATTGTCATAGGAACATCTTTTGCTTTCAAATAATCCAACAATTCAATAGCGCCAGGGGCAAGTTTAAACAAATCCGGATTCTCTAAGCATCGTTTACGATATACGGCTTCTTTTTCTTTTCCGTATTTTTCCGCCATCTCATCTGTGGGTTTCTTTCCGATTGCGTATTCTATTATATCTGCATTTGTATGCCCAAACATTTTTTCACGCATCTCTTCTTTCGTAAAAGGAATTCCTCTTAAAATAGCCGAATATTCCTCCCACGCATCATAATGAAGTTGAGAATCCCAATAAAGGGTCCCATTAAAATCAAAAATTATTCCCTTCATATTATCAAAATATCTCTGCTTACTAACCGCGCTTTACCACTGTTGTTATCTGCTCGCCATAACTGTTGACACAACCGTTTGTTTCTTCAATTGTATAACTTACTTCACTATCCTCAGCTTTCTGCTGCTTTGCAAACTTTTCGGCTGAATCCAAGTCTTTAAATTCTCCTGCCATATCCGGCTCAAAATATGATGGTTTATCTATATATACTTGATACATTTTTTCTCCTTACTCAATTATCTTTGCACCTTCCGGCTCAATTTTTAGTGTTCTTATATCGGTTTTTATGCTCTGACCTTCCCATATATCTTTCACTACTGATTTTATCTTATCCAAGTCATATTTATGAGATATAACCAATAACGACGGACCGGCTCCGGACAAAACACAACCGATTACTCCATCTTCGTGTTTAAATGCGTCCATGATTTCTTTCATACCGGGAACAAGTTTTTCTCTGTACGGCTGGTGAAGTTTATCATGAAGCGCCATTTTCATAAGCTTTTCGTCCTTATTATTTACCGCTTGTATAAGCATTGCTAAGTGTTTTGCATTAAAAACTGCATCCTGAAGCGGTACATTTTCAGGAAGTACTGATCGTGCGATATTAGTAGAAAGCTCAAAATCAGGTATACATACCGTAATATCCCATTCCTCAGGCCAATTTAATTTTTCACAAATAATAGAACCGTCATCTTCTTGTGACGCCATTACAAAACCACCCAAAATTGCAGGAGCAACATTATCCGGATGTCCCTCTACCTCTGTTGCTATTGATAACAAAGCTGTTTCGTCAGCCGGTGATCCTAAAAGTTTATTTGCTGCAATTAAACCTCCTACAACAACTGATGCAGAGCTTCCGAGTCCCCTCGTAATAGGTATTTGGGACTGTATATTTATCTTAAGTTCAGAAGGTTCCTGACCGATAGAATTATAAAGCATCTCTACAGCTTTATATATTATACTGTTTTCGTCTTTCGGAACATTATCAAAAATCATCTCATCAATAATATCGTTTTCAGACATAAGATTGATTTCTACACCCGTTCCGGGTAATACTGTTTCTTCAATTGTGATAGTGTTATATATCGGAAGTGCCAACCCCAAGCAATCAAATCCCGGTCCGATATTAGCCGATGTCGCCGGCACTTTTACGCTGACTTTCATTTGTATCTCCTCTTAAAAGTATATGGTGATTATACAATAAATATAATTAAAAGAGTAAATCTAATATTAAGTATTGTAAAGTATATGAATTTATAGGGGACTACGGTTTCTCCGTATGAAAATTTTCACATAAAAAAGGGCGCAGCGTACGCTGCGCCCTTTTTCTTAAAGTTTATTACACTAAACTCATTGGTTTTGGACCTGCATTTACAATTTCTGCCGGCATGTTCGGATATTTTTTTGCAAAATTATCGTTAAACATTGTTGCCAATTTATTTGCAGCTTCGTCATATGCAGCTTTATCTGACCACATTCCTCTTGCATCAAGCATTTCAGAAGGTACATTCGGGCATGATGTCGGATAATCTACATTAAATACTTCATGATGCTTAAATTCTACTGAATCAAATGAACCGTTCAATGCTGCCGTAACCATAGCACGAGTATATGAAAGTTTCATTCTTTTTGCACCGGATGAAGCTGAGCCGCCTGCCCATCCTGTATTAACCAAGTATACTTTTGTTCCGTATTGATCTAATTTTTCACCAAGCATTTTAGCGTAAACTGATGCGTCCATAGGCATAAACGGTTCACCAAACAATGTTGAGAATGTAGGTACAGGCTCTGTAATACCTCTTTCGGTACCTGCAAGTTTTGATGTAAATCCTGTTACAAAGTGATACATTGCAGCATTTTTATCTAATCTTGAAATCGGAGGAAGAACACCGAATGCATCTGCTGTTAAGAATACCACAACTTTCGGTATACCGCCTTTTGAAGGTATTGCTGCATTATTTATATAATTTACAGGATAGCCAACACGTGTATTTTCTGTTAAGCTTCCGTCTGCAAAATCTAATTCTCTCGTTTCTTCGTTCATAATTACGTTTTCAACTAAAGAACCAAACTTGATAGCATGGTAAATATCAGGTTCATTTTCTTCAGTAAGGTTTATACATTTTGCATAGCAGCCGCCTTCAAAGTTAAATACACCGTCAGGTGACCAACCGTGTTCGTCATCACCGATTAATTTACGTGCAGGATCTGCAGATAAAGTTGTTTTTCCGGTTCCTGAAAGGCCAAAGAAAACAGCTGTTTCATGAGATTCAGGATCCATATTAGCTGAACAATGCATAGGAAGAACATTTTTCTTTGTCATGACGTAATTCATTGTTGCAAATACTGATTTTTTGATTTCTCCTGAATATTGAGAACCTGCGATTATTATTGTATGTGCTTCATAGTCAATAGCAATACAAGCTTCGGAATTTGTTCCGTCTACAGCAGGATCACACTTAAATCCCGGTGCACAAAGAATTGTATAATCAGCTTCGCCATATGATGCTAATTCATCGGCTGTCGGTCTGATTAACAATTGATGTATAAACATATTTTGTGAAGCAAGTTCGTTAATTACTCTGAATTTTTGAGTGTAAGTTTTATCTGCACCTGCATAACCGTCAAAGATAAATACTTCTTTTCCGTTTAAGTAATTTGCTATTTTATCTCTGATTGAGTTAAAAGCTTCTCTTGAGATTGGTCTGTTAACATTTCCCCAAGCAATATCATTGTGAATAGATTCTGTATCAACAATAAATTTATCCTTAGGAGAACGACCTGTATATTTTCCTGTCGTTACAACCAAAGCTCCTGTTTCGGAAAGTTTTCCTTCGCCTCTTCTTAATGCTGCTTCTGTTAATTGTGCCGGTGTCCAATTTCTGTAAACTGCACTCGGAGAAGTAATTCCCCATTTTTCAATTCCGTATGTTTCCATTTATAAATCCTCCTTTTTAGGTTTAAACGGTCTATTCAAGCATATTTTAGTATAAGTATGATTTAAAATCAATAGTTTGATTGTACGAAATACACTTTTTGCCTGTAAAATAGTAATTATTTTTATGGAAAAGTAAATGGATAAAATGAGTAAATATGTAAGAAAAAAATGAAATGTTAAGCGAATTTACAATTCGTTACAAACGACTAAAAACCGGTCAGAATACCGAAGAGAGAGAGTAAATTGTAACAATTTTATTCTCTTCGTAGCAAAAAGTTTTTTGAGGGGTTTTAAATAGAGTATATGAGATTATCAAGGTTAGTATAAAAATTGAAAAGGAGTATTTTTATGAAAATAAGTGATAACGCCGTTGAAAAAGTTGCAGATTTTGCAAGAATGTATGGGAATTATGTAATAGGCGCGGCATTTACTGTTGCAGCAGTAGGTGCAGCAAAATATGTACAAAATATCGGAAACGAAAGAGCAACAGCAAGAGAATATGTTATGAACACTGACCCTGCAAGATACAATAATATTATGAGTTCAGGATATCAGGATAAGTCAGCAATAGAAAAAACATTTTTCTGGCAGCAGGAAGCAAGAAAATTACAAGATTCTTTAAGAATAGATTCAATCGCAAAAGAAGCCTATGCAAAAGGCTTAATAGCAGTAAAAGACAGTACACAAATTACTAAATAGGAGAATAAAATGATAAAAGTAAACCCAATCAGAGCAATCGCACTCGCTACAGCATTGACAGCATCTACAGCTGTAATAGCACAACAAAATAACAGGCTACAAGAACGTCAAAGACAGTTTTTGACAGAAGAATTCAGAAAAGCTGATACAAATCCTCAAGACTTTTTTGTTTCACAAGATGAACTAAATACATATATGGGAAATCCTGATACAAAAGTTTCTGACTTTGATTCAACAAAAGACGGATTATTAAATATAGATGAATTTTCATCAATTGTTACAGGTAAAAAAGTAACACAACAAACTCAACCAGCTTCTCAAGCACAAACTACGCAACAAAATACACAAACACAGTGGCATGCACCATATGTAGTTCAACAAAATCAAGTACAAAGAACAATAAATGTTCAAGCTCAAACAAGATCGGTTGCACGTACTCAAAACGGAAGAGAGATATATAACGAATTAACCAGATTAATTGAACATCCGGAACCAAAGACAGTGCCCGGATTATTATGGGGTACAAGAACAATATATCCTATTGACAAGGACAAAGTTTTAGCAACATATAAAAAAGTTAATGAAAATAATTTGAAAGATTTCTTACAAAATGTAGGGCCTGATAAAGCTAGAGATGATGCTCATCGTTTTGTAGGTATGTACCGATATGTACACAAGGTTTATCACAATGATAAAGATTTTAGACTTATGTATGCTATTAATTCGCCGGTAAGGCAACATATGATTAGTATTTTGCAAGGACTAGCTAAAAAACATGGTAATAATATCGCAAGTTATCTTGAAGAATTAAGAAACCCAACTCATTACGGTGCTATGGATGACAGCATTGTGGATGCTTTCAATGCTGCAATAAGCAATTATTAAAAATCAATCTGAGTAAATAGGCCGGGTTTTAACCCGACAAACGAAAGGGATTAAAAATGCAAGTACAGAGCCTGTAGGTTGGGTGAAATCCAACAAAAACGAATATAGAAAGGAATAAACAAAATGCAAGTACAAAGAATTCAAAACAATTATGTAAATTTTTATGGGCTATCAGGCAATCGAAAAGAAATATGTGCCAGATTATTACAAGGGAATAGGGATGATAGACTCAGAGCAGTTAATATATTAAGAAATGCTGATAGTAACGATATGCAATCTATGTTAAACGAGTTTAATTTATCAGGCAATCAATACGACAGTGTTAAAAGATTATGGCAAGGAAATCTTTATGATAGAAGTAAAGCCATTAATATATTGAAAAAATTTAGATAAAAAGTACGAGGTCGGATTTAATCCTACAAAAATATAATAATAAGTATAAAAAAGGACGTATAAATGCAAGTAGAAAGGATACAAAGTAATAATAACATAATAACTCCTCAAAGAATAAAGAGGTACAATTCAAATAATAGTGTAAGTTTTAAATCAAGAAGCCATATGTTACAAGCCTCCAAAAATAGACCTCAAGAGCTGTTCAAAAAAATAGTAAAAAGTACCCAAGAATCATTGGTTCACAAGGAAGTTACCATGATTTTGTCAGGTGCTATCGGTACTTTTGTAGGAATGGTAGCTGCTGTATTAACAGGAGGTAATCCTTTATTAATGGTTGCAGGTCTGGGAGCAGGACTTGTAGCAGGTTCAATACCAGTAATATTATTTATGTCAAACCCGAAAAATGATGTTCCGGAACTCACTCTTAGCAATCCTGTTATGGATTGCATCAGAGCAATAAAAGAGATACGGGAAGAAGAACGTGAACAAAAAGAAAGAGAAAGAAGAATAGAAGCAAAACTTCCGCCTCTTGCTGAACGTGGTTTTCCTCAGGCTCCGGAACCTTGGGAAGTGCGGGCACAAAGATGGACTCGTGAAAGCGAAGAAGCAAAAAGACAAGCAGAAATATATAAAGTAAATCGTGCATTGGAAAGAAAAACCGGATATTAAAAAAATAGAAATTAAATT
>CAJOPY010000046.1 GCA_905236505.1 Candidatus Gastranaerophilales bacterium | reverse complement strand
GGCTTGGTCATTATTGTCGTTATGATGGTAATACCTATTCCGGCACCATTTTTGGATTTACTTTTAACGGTTAATATTTCTCTTGCGGTTGTAATCTTGCTTGTATGTTTATATACGCAAGAGCCTTTGGACTATTCATCTTTCCCGACAGTTTTACTTATAGCGACACTGTTTCGGCTTGGTTTAAACGTAAGTTCCACCAGACTAATTCTGCTATACGGTCAGGCAGGTAACGTAATAAGCTCATTCGGAGAGTTTGTTGTCGGCGGTAATTACGTTGTCGGTGCCGTAATTTTTTGTATTTTAGTTTTAATTAATTTTATGGTAATTACAGGTGGTGCAACGCGTGTTGCTGAAGTTTCAGCGCGTTTTACTTTGGATAAAATGCCGGGTAAACAATTGAGTATTGATGCTGATTTAAATTCAGGTTTAATTAATGAAGATCAAGCAAAAGAAAGACGAAAAAAACTTGAAAGAGAAACTGATTTTTACGGTACTATGGACGGTGCTTCAAAGTTTGTAAAAGGAGATGCAACCGCCGGTATTGTAATTACAATAATCAATATTGTTGGCGGTTTGATTATTGGTGTAATTCAACTCCATATGAATGTTCAAACTGCCCTTTCCACTTATACTATATTAACAGTCGGTGACGGTCTTGTATCACAAATCCCTGCCCTTTTAATATCTACGGCAACAGGTTTAATAGTATCCCGTGCATCAGGAAAAGAAGAATCGTTGTCAGTTGATATAAAAAATGAAATGTTTTCTGACCCAAGAGTTTTGGGAGTTGTATCAGGACTTTTAGGTTTTATGGGAATAGTTCCCGGCATGCCGACAATTCCATTCCTAACAATCGCAATTGCAACAGGAGCTTTAGCCTTTTCCAAATCTAAAGAAAAGGCTGCAAGTGTTCAAACTCAAGAAGCTCAAAAAATAGAACAAGAACAACAGGAAAAACTCGGGAAAAAAGACAAAAGAGCAAAAGCTACAAGAGAAAGTGTTATGGAGCTTCTTAACGTTGATACAATAGAAATAGAAGTAGGTTACCGTCTTGTTCAACTTTTAAATGTAGAAATGGGCGGGGATTTACTTGAACGTATTGCACAAATAAGAAGACAAACAGCTTTGGATTTAGGTATTATATTACCTTCAATAAGGGTAAGAGATAATTTGCAGCTTTCGCCAAATTCTTATCAAATAAAACTAAAAGGCGTTCCGCTTGAATCAGGAGATGTTTATCCGGAAAGATATCTGGCAATGTCTGCCGGATACAATGTCGGTAATGTTTCAATAAATGGTATTCACGCGATAGAGCCTGCTTTTGGACTTCCCGCTTTATGGATAGAAGCAAAAGATAAAGATTTGGCGGAAATGTCAGGGTACACTGTTGTTTCTGCTTCAGCCGTTATTTCAACTCACATAACGGAAGTAATAAAGAAATGTGCTTCAGAAATATTATCAAGATATGATGTTCAACAACTTATTGACAATCTGAAAAAAGAGGTTTCTGAAGATTATGTAAACGACATAATGAAAGATATATCAGTTGGAGATGTACAACTGGTTATGCAAAACCTTCTAAAAGAAGGAGTTGCTGTGCGTGATTTAAAAACTATCTTAGAAACAATGAGTGTTCAGGCAAAAATAAACAAAAATCCTTCTTATTTAACAGAACACGTTCGTCAAGCTTTGTCAAGAAACATTTGCAATCAAAATGTAGCAGATTCCGGAGAACTTTTTGTTATAACACTTTCACCGGATGTTGAAAATACAATAGCAAGAGGAGCCAGTCCTGACGGTCAAAGTGTAACTTTAGATCCATCGTTTACTAAAAATATGTTTGATAAGATGAATTCTGAATTAGAGAAAGCTATAACTGCAACCGGTAATCAGCCTGTTATACTATGTTCTTCACCTATTAGACGTTTGGTAAGGCAGCTTGTGGAGAGAACGTATCCGCAAATATCTATTATGTCTTATCATGAAATTAGTCCTAACGTAAAAGTTAAATCTGTCGGTATGATAAAAGTATAAATAATATAGAAAGGAATTTTATGAGAGAGCTTATAAAAAATGATCAACTTGTAACAATCGTTCCTCAAGATTTTAAAAATACAAATAAAGGAAAGGTTTGCGAAGTATCAAATGACGGTTTTAGAATGGAACTTCAATACAAACCGGAGGGGCTTTTAGTTAATCATATTTGTGATTTTTATTCATTTACGGATAACGGTTATTTGTATTTTGAATCATATATTCAAGCGTTGGAAGGTAACGTTATATCAATTGCCAATCCGGTAAAACACAGATTCTTGCAAAGACGCAAATTTACACGTATTAAGTTCTTGGAAGATTTGGTTTTGACATGCGGTGATATTTCTCATAATGTTAGAACCCTTGACTTATCTGCAGGCGGAATGAAAATTCGTACAAATGATAATATAGATATAGAAAAGGAATACAATGTCACAATAAAATTAAGTGACGAACAAGAGGTTAAATGTAAATATCAATTGATACGTGTTGAAAAAAATGATGCCGGCTATTACGTAATCTCCGGACGTTTCACAAATTTAAGCAACATTGATAAAATGACACTTGTTCAATTCTGTATGAAAAAAGATATGGAAACTATAAATAAAAAAGGTTAAAAATGGGCTACACAGAAAATATAAGAATGTTTTTTTTAGCGGTAACACTTCTTGTTATTGGAACAATAAGTCTTATAAAAATCGGAGCAATGGATTTGCACGCAATATGGGCAACCGCAATAGTCCTTGTTCCTGCAATGATTGTTATGGGATATTTGGGACAAAAAATCGGTGAAATTGTGGATAACCCTAAAAATCGTGCTGATGCGGATTATAAGCTTGCTGTAT
>CAJOPY010000045.1 GCA_905236505.1 Candidatus Gastranaerophilales bacterium | reverse complement strand
CAGGAAAACTTCCGGGACTGTCAGAAATGAAAGGGGTAGATTTGGTCACAGAAGGAATTTTAACTTTGACAAAAACGCTGGAGTATTTAGAAAGCGGCAAGTATGAAAATAATGCTGCAAAAATTCTTATGGATTTTCTTTTGGATTCGGATTGTATTAATTTTCTGGTTGGTGCACAAATGAATAAAGCACACTATGATCCGAATTTGCCTATTGAAATAGAAATAAGAAAAAATGTAATAAAACAGATAGCAGCAGTTTTAGAAGAAAAATATTTAAAAAAAGTTAATGTACAATTTGTATAAAGGAGTCGATATGAAAAAAATAGAAGTAAAAGTTTGTCTTGGAACGACATGTTTTGTAATGGGAGGGAGCAATTTACAAGAATTAAACGATATAATTCCCAAAAAATACGGTGATAAAGTAGAAATAACAGGTGCAAATTGTCTTGGTTTATGCTCAATTAATTGGGAATATTCAAAAGCTCCTTATGTTAAAGTAAATGAAGCTGTAGTTGCTGACGCTACAGTAGAAAAAGTATTGGAAGAAATAGACAGACAATTAAGATAAAGTTAATAAGAGGATAAATGAAAATAACCGATTTTAGGGTATATTTATCCAATATAATTTTATAAAAAAAGAAAATCGGTTTTTAATTTATAGACAAAAATCCTATTGCGTAAATAACGCTGTCGTGATAAAATTTACATGCGGGTGAATAGTTTTGATATTTTCCGTGCACATTGGTGAAAAGGGGTGAATATGCAAGTTTCTGCAATTAGTCTAAACGGTAACAACGGTTATGGTTTAATCAATAACTTACGTTCCGCTAATAATCGTATGAACGGACGAATTGAAGATACTTCATTTAACTCATTAACCCCGACATCCGGCAAGTCTGTACAAGCGGAAAATTTGCCTATTGTATTTGATAGTATTAACCAGTGGAAGAAATTCTGTCATCACAGAATATTAGGCGGAAAACTTAATATCATTGCTTAATTTATGAAAAAAAGTTTAGTTTTGGGATTTTTTGACGGAGTGCATAAGGCTCATAGAATTGTAGTTGAGTCAGCATTTGAGTATTCGGATAATGTTATACTTCTGACATTTAAGGAATCGCCTTCTGTTTATTTCGGGACCCCTGTGAAATATATTTTAAAAAGAGAAAATTCTGTTTATAAAATAAAATCTTTGGGTGTAAGTGACGTTATTTTGCAAGATTTTAAGGATATAGCAAATATAAGTGCAGAAGATTATCTAAGTTCTTTAGTAAAAAAATATAACCCTATTTCAATATCAACCGGATTTAATCATACGTTTGGAGCTAATAAAACAGGCAATCCTGTTTTTCTTGAACAAAATCAGGAAAAATATGGTTATAAATATATTTGTACACCTCCTGTTAAGGACCAAAATGATATAATAAGTTCATCATTAATAAAAACCTGTATTAAAAACGGCAATGTGGAAAGAGCAAATTATCTTTTGGAAAGTTATTTTATGATTGACGGAAAGGTTTGTCACGGAGCAAAAATAGGACGTAAAATAGGTTTTCCTACCGCAAATATAAGTTATCCGGACAAAATTACAGAATTACCGTTAGGTGTTTATTCTGTTGATGTTGATATTCCGGAATATAATAAAACAAAATTGCGCGGAATTATGAATTGGGGAATGAAACCTACCGTAAATAATACAAAAGAACCTGTGGCGGAAGTTCATATATTAAATTTTAACGAAGATTTGTATGGTAAAAATATAATCGTAAGTGTATTAAAACAAATTCGTAAAGAAAAGAAATTTTCTAATTTAAATGAACTAAAAATTCAAATAAATGAGGATATAAAAAATGCTTAGAGTTGTAATTATAGGATATGGTACTATGTTTACAAACCTTATTGCGGGTGCTTTTGATGCAAATTGTAATATAGTAGGTGTTTTGCGATATGAGATGACAAAATATTCTCCGCTAATACGTAAAATAAAAGATTGTATCTGCCCTTCTTTAGATTACAATTATATAAAAAGCTATAATTTACCCGAACTTCATACAAAAAGTGTAAACTCTGCAGAGTTTAAGAAAGCTTTATTAAAACTTAATCCTGATATTATTCTTGTTGGTTCTTGGGGCGAAAAAATTTCTAAGGAAATATATAGTTTACCTAAAATTGCTGCAATAAATGCTCATCCATCTTTGCTTCCAAAGTACAGAGGTCCAAATCCTTATTTTTGGGTAATAAAAAATGCAGAAAAAACAACCGGAGTGTCTTTTCATCTTTTGGATAAAAGCTACGATACAGGTGCAATACTTGCACAGGAAGAGATAAAAATTTATCCGTCTGATACCGGAAAAACTTTAAAGGAACGAACTGTTTTGACAGCAAGGGGCGTTGTATGTGAACTTTTAAAAGATTTAAGTGAAGATATAATAATACCGCTGACTCAAAATGAAGAGAAAGCCAGCTACTATTCATATCCTAAAGATTTATGTTTACATTTTAATAAGACAGCAGAAGAAAATTATGCAAAAATACGTGCAATTCATGATTGGGGAAAAACATATTTTTTCCATGAAAAAAATTCTTTTTATGTGCGTTATGAAGGAGCAGAGGTTATTGAAAATGAAACAAAGTATACTAAAATCGGAACAGTTGTAAATACAATACCGGAGAAAGATATGATTGATATTTTATGTGGTGATAATAAAGTTTTGAGAATAAAAATAGAACATAGTAAAAAAATATTAAAGCCTTTTACTAAAAACTATATCAAAACAACAATCCCAATAGGAACTTCTCTAATTGATTAATTTTCTTCGCTTTTAAGATTTTTAGCTAATTTGTCCAAACAATCCGTTACAGAATCTTTGTTGAGTAAAATTGTTTGAACGGCTGTATTTACCTGTGTGTTGATTTCTTTTTGATTTCGTTTTTGTTTTAGCTGAGGAGTAATTTTATTTATTTGTTTTGCACTGATTGAGCGAGCTTTTGCGGTCAAATCGGAGGTGTCATTATAAAAATTGTCTGAAAGAGCCAAAGAATTTGTTGCAATAATATTAGTAATTTTTGCAAGTTCAAGTTGATTTTGTGCATTGGTTAAATAAAGACAAAAGTCAAGTGCTTCTTTTTTCATTTTTGCCCGTTTTGGGATTACAAAATTCATTACCGAAAAATCATTTTGTCCCAAAGGCCCTTTTATTTGTTCCGTAACGTCTGTTTGTTCATATATTGTCGGAGCATTTTCTTTTATCAAGTTCAAAAAGTTTGCTCCGCCTTGATAAAAAATTATTTTTCCTGCCATATATTGTTCAAGAGCTTCTCTATGGGTCATTGTTATTGTTTCAGGCGGGATAAGTTCTTTTTGGTACAAAGTTTTAAACATTTCAAACACTTTTACGGCATCGGAAGAATTAAAATCTTCCGGCTCTGATATTCCGTATTTATTTAAAATTTTTACCATTGTATCATTTTCCGTAATTGTAGGTAAATATGTATAAACTCCGGCATTTTCTTTTACTTTTTCGGATATAGCGTACAATTCTTTATAGGTTTTAGGAAGTCTTATAATGCCGGATTTTTCAAATAAATCCTTATTATATATCGTTATTGCGCTGGTTGCGTACCAAGGTATTGAATAAATTTTGTCATTATAAGTTAGGGCTTTAATTATTTCAGGGTTATATTCCAAAAGAGCTTCCGGCGAAATTTCTTCAAGCGTTCCTTTCTGTGCAAGAAGCGCTGAAAAATCGGGATTTAAATTTATTAAATCAGGCGGATTATCAGTCATTACAGCGGCAAGAGTACGTTTTTCACCTTCAGAAAAAGGAACATCAACCCATTTTATTTGTAAATTCGGGTGAGTTTTTTCGTACTCACGTATAACCTTGTACATATAATCGGAAAAATCATTCATTTGCAAAGTCCATATCGTAAGTTCTTTAGGACTTGCATCTTTACGTACTGAGCATGCTGTAACCCCGAATGTTATTACAGTTACAATTAATAATGCTATAAATTTTTTCATATTATCCCATAACTTTCTTTTCTTATTTTTCAATAAGACGGTCAGTTCTTATATTTTTGTTGTTAAATTTAAATCAATATATTTAAACGTATTTGAAATTATTCCGGGAGGAAACTTGTATACATTGTTGCAAGGTGTAATTTTAAGTATAGAATTTTTATTATCTATACCGGCAATTGTTGCAAGGTACTTGTTTCGGTTTACCGAAAAAATAATATAACCGTCTGATGTTTGAATTTCATCTATATTAAATCTGTTAGATGCAATAGAAACAAGAGTCAGCAAAAATAATTTTTGACTGTCCGCACTGAATATTTTAGTGCAGTTTTGATAATTAATATATTGCGGAGTAACCAAAGTGGTGATAATATTATCACCTGTTGTCTGTACTTGCTCCTGAGCATATACAGGCATAGTAAACGCTAACATTAATAAAATCAGGCATTTTTTCACGATAAACTTCTCCACAAAAAAGAATAACATACTTATAAACAAAATAACTCATATAAAAAGAGTATAAAAATGTTTAATAAATTATTCTTGCGGAATAGGAGATGTTGCGCCTTTTATTGTATTATCATCGCTTATTGCTTCAACAGCAACTTCTTCCGGTTCTGTACGTGCGTATAACCTTAGTGATAACTTAGATAACAAAATCTTTTTATCTTTTTCGTATGGTTGCACTTCCAGTTCGTTTATACGTATGTAATACGGATATTGATAAATGTCTTGTATTAATTTACCCAAGTTAATGTAATTGGAAACAAGTTCCATCTTGACATCACATACAAAATAAGAACCGCCCTTATCGGATTTTACAAAAGCATCTTGAGCCGGATTATAGGTGTAATCAATAGACTTGATTCTTATTGAATTAGCATGAAGCATTTCAATCATATCGTTATACAAAGTAAAGAATAATGTATCATTACCTAAATCTGATTCAATTGGTGCATAGATTTTTTTCTGTGAATTAATAATAGAGTTCTTTAGTTTGGCAATTTTTTTGGCAACATTTTCTCGTGCTTGTTTCTTTTGATCTAATGTCTTTTCAAGTTTTTCAATCTCTTCATTTAAAGAAGTTTGTTTATGAAAATTCGGTACAATCACCCTAACTGCTGCAAAGGCTAAAAGTATAACTGCCAATACAAAAATTATAATTCCAAGATACTTTGTATATTTTTCCATTATTTTTATATCCTTTATCTTATCGGTTCTAACGGAACGCTGTTGTTATTGTTATTACTACTGCTATTTGTTTTTACATTATTTTTAACTGCTTGCTTTGCTTTTTGTACAATTTCAGTATCGTTTGAGATACGGAATTCATAATAATCCGCATTCAGAGAAGTAAGCATTGAATCCATATCAAAACTGCCTTTGCTGTTCAATGAACTTAGACCGTTTGAAGAGGAAGCAAGTCCGAGTTTTTGAAGTTTAATATCAGAATTCGGATTATAATCTTTTATATTTCTGAAAAATGCATAAACACTTTCCAAATTATCAGCTTGACCTTCTATTGTTGTTTTATCCCCGAGCTTCAAATATGTTAACCACAATTTCTGAGGGATTTCAGTTCCGACAACTGTATAATATGAATAAATATTCTTATTGTTTATTAATCCGATTTTTATTTCATCACCCTCGTCAAATGAAGCTTGAGAGATATTTTCATGTTTTTTCAAAAAGCGATCAATTTCTTCAATCTGATTTTGTATACTGTCTCTTTTTGCGGTTAATTGATTAATATCCGTAAGAAGCCAGCCTAAAATTCCTCCTGCAATTAACAAAACAATAATTGCATAAATTATAAACGAAAGAATCAATTTGTCATTAGACAGAACAATCTTAGTGTCACCTATTTGTATACTTGGCGGAAGCTCATTCAGATATATATCGCCTAATGTTTTGTTAAACAAATTAAAGTGAATTGCCGTATACGGATAATATGAAAAATATATTGCTGCACCTATAACATCCAATGTCATATTTTTGGCAATATCAGGATCAACAAGTGATGATGTATACATCAATGGTTCTTTTAAGAAATGATTTGCTTCTTGGAATACAATTTGAGCACCGTAGTTTATTTTATCTGCAATTATTTCTGCGCTGATTACGTCTGTTTTTGAAACAATACATAAATATTTTGCAGGTAAATTCTTAAGTATAGGTTCTGCTGCATTCAAGACAGTTGAATAATTTTCCGCATCACTCAATACATCACTTATTGCAATTTTTTCATTAAATACATCCAAATATACCTTGCCAAGCATTGAAATAATTTGTAATCTGTTATTTTCAATTGTCATCAAAACCCAAGTGGTATCAGGATTAGTATCTACTCTTTCTAAATATACCAAAGAATTTAAAACTGATGAAACGCTTGTGTCAACAGCTTTCAATTTATATCCGAGCGATTTAATGTACATTGCAATTTCAATAATTGTAGGTTTAACAAGTGCCGAATAAGCTACTTTTTTAAACTGCATTGAAGAATTAGGAAGCATTACTACACTGTAGCATGGTTCATACGATTTGAATTTTTCAATTTCATATAATTCTTCTTCTATCGCATTTGATACTTGTATTTCATCTAATATGGCAGGATAATCGCTTACTTTAAATTCAATTGTCGGCATGTTCAAGACAATTTCTGATCCTGTCGGTATTGCGAGTTCTTCTTTTAAAAGTTCCTGCAAATCATCTTTAAATAAGTCTATATCGCCGATTTCCTGCGTTACAGGATTGTATTCGGTCGGTTTACTGCCATACTTCAGTACTGTTTTTGTTGCATAATCTATTTGTGCGACCTCAAGACCCCTCTCGGGAGTAAGTGATACGCCTACTACTACACTCTTCTTAAACACTGTATTTTTTCCTCTTTTTTTTTATTGTACAATAAAACTTAAAATTTGTACATAACATTAAGAAACGGAAAATAATTTTATTATGGAAAATACTACCATTATATATGGCAAAAATGCTGTAATTGAAGCTCTAACTGCGGAAGAACGCGAGTTTAACAAAATTCTCATTTATTCCGGAATAAGAGGTGATGTTAAAATTGATCAAATTAAACAGCTTGCTTTAAAAAGGGGAATTGTTTTTCAATTTGTTGCAAAAGAAAAACTTAATGAATATGAATCTACCGGACGACATCAGGGTGTAATTGCATTAATATCGCCTGTGAAGTATGTAGAATTAGAAGATTTTATTGAACAACACAGAGGAGAGAATTCTTCTGTAGTTATTTTAGACGGAATAGAAGATTCTCATAATCTAGGAGCAATAATAAGAACTTGTGTATGCGCAGGGGTTAATGGTATTGTATTACCTTCAAGGCGCGGCGTATTAATAAATTCTACTGTTGAAAAAACAAGTGCCGGTGCGGTAAACCATATATCAATTATAAAAACAAACAGCCTTGTAAATGCTATACAAAAACTAAAAGAAAACGACTACTGGGTAATTGCTTCGGATCATCATGCAAATCAAAATTATTATGAAGTGGATTACACCGAAATGAATTATGCTATAATAATGGGGGCTGAGCATGCAGGCATTTCTAAGTCACTTTTAAAATTATCGGATTTTAAAGTAAAAATTCCAATGTTAACAAATTTTAATTCTTTGAATGTTTCAAATGCAGCAGCTATAATAGTATACGAAGGTGTAAGACAAAAAGTATTAAAAGCTAAGTAAAAAAATACTTAAAGAAAAGCAAAAAATTTACATCTAAAAAGGAGAGTTTTATGCCAAGAAAAAATGACACACTAAATATAATGGCAGACGATATATCAGATGAAGGAATTGATTTTAACAGTCTTGAAACAATGGATGAAGATGATGATGAATCTATTGAAATAGAAGAACCAAAAACTCAGGAAAGTTTGAATTCTGTTAACTCAGATGATTCAGTCAGAATCTATCTTCAGCAAATCGGAAAAATTCCGTTATTGTCTTCTTCTGAAGAGCTTGAAGTTGCAAAAAAAATATATGAAACACAAAATCCTATGGCAAGAAAAGTTTTAATAAATGCAAATTTAAGACTTGTCGTGAGTATTGCAAAAAAATATATAGGCAGAGGTTTATCCTTTTTAGATCTTATACAGGAAGGTAATATGGGGTTAATCAAAGCTACAGAAAAATTTGATTATACAAAGGGATACAAATTTTCTACTTATGCTACATGGTGGATTCAGCAATCAATAACAAGAGCAATAGCTGATAAAGCAAGAATAATACGTCTTCCTATACATTTAATAGAGTCAATAAATAAAATAAAAAAAGCTACAATGGATTTAACAACAGAACTGGGAAGAATTCCGAATAAACAGGAAATTGCTGATAAAATGGGCATTACGGTATCTAAGCTTACTTCTATAATAAAATCTACTCAATCTACAATTAGCATAGACACTCCGACAGGCCAAAAAGATGATTCAAATAAAATTATAGATTATATAGTTGATGAATCTACAATTGCTCCTGATAATTTGGTATCCCAAGAAAGCATGCTTGATGACATTAAACACATGCTTGAACAATTAAGTCAAAAAGAGCGTGAAGTTCTTATACTTAGATTTGGTTTGGATAATGACGGAAATAAAAAAACGTTAGATGAAATCGGCTCAATATATGGAGTTTCAAGAGAAAGAATACGTCAAATTGAAAACAGAGCAATATCAAAATTAAAAAAATTATGTAAAAATAAAAACCTAACTTCCGGATTGAAGAATTATATCGGGGGGTAATGTACCAAAAGAAAGATGAAACAATGGCTGAAATAGAAAAAATAAATGAACTTATAGGAAATAAAGAGTTTCAGGAAGCTTACGATTTAATCATACCTGCTTTAAAAGAGGATTTGGATAATTATGAA
The DNA here is from genome assembly GCA_905236505.1 of Candidatus Gastranaerophilales bacterium. GTDB lineage: Bacteria > Cyanobacteriota > Vampirovibrionia > Gastranaerophilales > Gastranaerophilaceae > CAG-196. The sequence goes on along the minus strand of CAJOPY010000045.1, from coordinate 3,051 downwards.
TTGATTAAGCTTGCAGGGTTAACAGAGGTCAATTTGGGAAAATGGTTAAATGCAAAAATCAGATTTGAAACAATTGTCAAAACAAATCCTGATGATGCGACTTCTTGGTTTTATTTAGCAAATTGTTACAATAATTTAGGAGATTTAGTATCAGCAAAAAATACATATAAAAAAGTTATAGAATTAAGAAAAGAATATATAGATGCGTATAAAAGTTTATGTGTTATTTTATTAAATTCCGATAATTTGGAAGAAGCTATAGATTATGCGCACAAAGCTGTTTTATATGCTCCGGATGATTATATATTTGATTTTGTTGCAGGAACCGCTTATATGAAAATGAAAGAGTATGAAAAAAGTATTCCTTTTTTCAAAAAAGCTATTGAAAAATCTCCTGATAATATAGGCGTATATAACAGTTTGGGAACGGCATATATGGCATCCGACAACAGTGAAGAGGCAATAAAATGCTACCAAAAAGCTTTAGAATTGGATAAAGATAATCCGGCCGCTTATTTTAATCTCGGTTCCGCTTATCAAATTAAAGCTGATTTTAGTAAGGCATGTGAGTATTTAAAAAAAGCGACAGAACTTGATGATGAAGATGAAAGTTTTAAAGTTGCATATGCCATGTCGCTGGTAAAAACAGAAAATTATTCCCAAGCGTCTGAAGTATATAAAAAGCTTCTTGTTCAACATCCGGAAAAAGACAATTATAAATATAATTTGGCAACTTGTCTGGAAGCGATGGGGGATAATGCCAGTGCAATAAGGCTATTGGAAGGAATGGTTTTCGTTAATCAAAAATTTGTTTTACCGGCTCAAAAACTTGCAAATCTGTATATAAAGTCAAATCAGCTTACAAAGGCAAAAGATATATACGATAAAATTTTGTTAAAAAGTAATCCTTCTGCCGAAACGCTTCACCAGTATGCTGTTCTTTCATCAAGTTTATGCGATACTGATACGGCGGAAAAAATATTAAAAAAAGTTATTCGCATGAATCCGAATTTGGCAAAAGCACATAAAGATTTGGCAATTATTTATTTAAACAAAAGACTTTTTGATTATGCGGAAGATGAATTTAAGTCAGCAATGCAGCTTCAGCCGAATGATTTTGAGGTTATCTTTGAGTACGGAAATTTTTTATATTCGCTATCAAAAAATACAGAAGCTGAAAGGTATTATTCGGAAGCATTGGAAATAGAACCGGAAAATGTTTTAGCGCTTACATTTATGGCATTAAATAAATTGGTGCTGAATCAGCTTGACGAAGCTAAGGATTATATTATGAAAGCTCTGCATATAAATCATCACCACGAATACATTTTGTTCTGTGCAGGCAGGATACTTTATGCAAAAAAAGAGTATGAAGATGCAAAACGTTATTTAATTAAGGCTGTGGAGCAAAATCCTGATATAGAAACTCAAAATACACTAGCTCTCACGTATTATGAGCTGGAAGAATATCAAAACGCTATTAATATATTTAACAATTTGCTTGAAAAACATCCCGATAATGTTTCTGTTTTGAAAAGTTTAGTAAAATGTTATGAAAAAACAAAAGAAAATGATAAAGCACTTGCTTGTTTATATAAATTAGATACAATTCTGACCGAAGATGAAGAAGTTCAGGAAATGATACGAAAATTATCTTAGTTTTGAGGTTAATATGTCAAAAAATATATTTATAACTGCGACAGGAACAGATGTCGGCAAAACTTATGTTTCTGCTTTGATTATTAAAAAAATGCGAGAAGCGGGATTGAATTGCGGATATTTTAAACCGGTATTAAGCGGTGTGGAAGAAGTCGGGGGAAAATTAACAGAAAGTGATTGTAATTATGTTGTAAAAACTGCAAAAATACCGGTAAAACCTGAGGAATGCGTTGTATATTGGTGGAAAGAAGCTGTATCGCCTCATTTGGCATCAAAAAGAGCCGGTGAAATCATAGATATAAAAAAAATTAAACAAGCTTATGAAAAAAAACAAAAAGAATATGATTACGTATTAATAGAAGGAGCCGGCGGAATAACTTGTCCGTTAAGGCTTGTTAACGGTGAAAAATACTTGTTAAAAGATTTAATAAAAGAATTAAAAAGCAGTATAATTATTGTTGCAGATGGGGGACTCGGTACAATAAACTCTGTTGTTTTAACGTACGAATACGCAAAATCACATAATATAGAAACCAAAGGTATTATTGTTAATAATTTTAATCCGGACAGTTTTATGCATCAGGATAATCTAAAACAAATTGAATATCTGACCGGACAAAAGATTTTGGCAACCGTAGAAAAAGGGCAAAAGGATATAAAATTATTAAATAACGTTTTTGTTTAAATTCAAGATGTTCAATTTCATATTCATTACACCCAAGTTAGTGAAGAATATTATCAGAATTTTTTCTGTAACTAATTAATATAAAATAATCCTGCAACAGTTCCTGTAATCAGCGTTGTTATTGTTGCTGCAAGCAAGCTTTTATAACAAATGGATGTTATTAATTCAGTTCTTTCAGGAACTAAAGAAACCGTTCCTCCAATTGCTATACTTAAAGATTCAATACTTGTAAAACCGCATAATGCATAAGAAGCCACCATTGCGCTATGAGCGGAAATCGTACCGGCTTTCATTGCTTGACTTAACGCTACATAAGACGGAACTTCTGTCATAATTAGCCTTGTACCCAAAAGCTCTCCTACGAAGGTTGCATCTTGCGTATTTACTCCCATCAAAATGGCAACAGGCTTAAATAAAACTCCCAAAAATTGACCTATTGTAATATCCGTAAAATAACTTAAACACAAATTTACTATACCTAATATACCTATAACAGCAACAAGTAATACTGCAATTCCCATAATCATTTTGCCGCCGTCTGTTGCACCGTTGACAATACTTCCGGTAAAAGTTTTTGCACTATCGGGTATTTCCATTTTTATTTCATTTATTTCCGGCGCTTCTGTTTCAGGTTCCATAATTTTGGCAATCATAATTGCCGCAGGAATTGATAAAACCGTTGCGCCAACTAAATGGCCAGCTATTGT
>CAJOPY010000044.1 GCA_905236505.1 Candidatus Gastranaerophilales bacterium | reverse complement strand
TAGCCATTTAAATGATTTTATTGAACCTTTTGAATCTACACCGCCGTTAAAATTTACTTTAAATTCCTGATAATTTGTACTTCCGTTGGTTAATGCAGGAATTTTATCCGTTTTTTCAGTTGCAGGGTCAGATGTTAAAACTTTTAACACAGATGCGGCTTTTTCTCCTAAAATACTGCTCATATTAAGATTCCCAAGCACTCCCAGCTTTGAAACCATCGGAGCATCAAGTCTTCCCAATATTATAACATTTGTTGTTCCGTTTAAAATATTATATTTTCCGGTTATATAATAGCACAAGCTTTGTCCGGCACTTTTTATAGGGTTTAGATTTGCCCAACCGTCTGAGAAAGTCATACTTCCGTCTAAAATATTAAACTGAGCGGCTGTTGCAAGACCTGCGGCATTTGACAGTGCATTAACAGTATTTTTCAGAAAATAATTTTGTGTAATATTTGCCGCTCCCAAAAAACCTTCAAATCTGCCTATAGTACCAAAAGCTCCCTTATTTATATCAAAATTCAATTTTCCTTTCATAGATTTTATCATATCGTTATAATCCAAAACCGTGAGCGTCAAATCTGTATTAAATCCTAAAGTTCCGGATAGTGCATTCTTTATTCCGGCAGCTCCTTCTATCGCCTTTTCCGCATTTAAGCCGCTTCCTTTAAACGATATTTTTGTTTTTGCATTTGAAATATTATACAAAATATTACCGCTAACTTTGCCGTCAAATGCGGTTCCTTTAAGACTGTTTAAATAGAATTCATTACCCTTAAGCTCAAAATCAGATGTAAGATTTTCTGCCTTTATTCCTCCTGAGGCGAACTCTTTTACTGTTCCTGAACCGTGTAAAATTGTACCAAAAAGTTTAATATCCATATCTGTCATAGTAACCGGTATTTCCGGTATCGTAATAGATGGTATTTTGGCGCTTCCGGTTATTATCGGATTCATCATACTTCCTGTTATGTTTATTTTTCCTTTAAAAGACATTTTTGATTTATCAAACATCGGTACCACAATCTTTGACAGATCTGTCGTTTCATATACAAGATTGAGCGTCTGTTTTACAATATTTAAATCTCCTTTTAGAACAGACTTTATATCTCCTTCCGAAACAAAATCCAATCCTATTTTTTCTGTTAAATAATTATTAATTTTTCCTGATATGGTTGTATTATTGTTATCAATTTTTACTTGTGTTTTCGTAACTTCAATATATTCCGGTTTAATATTTGCATTTATAACCGGTGCCGAAACCGTAAGAGCAGGATTTATAAGTTTTACATTTTCACTTTTCGCATTTCCCGCAAATGAAGTTCCGTCAGATGTAATATTTACAACTGTTAAAGGAGCATTTAATCTTATATCTGACGGTATATTTTTTAAATCTATATTTGCAATATTTAATTTTACAACCGGATTTATTTTATCAAGCTTTCCTTTAATCATTGCATCCATAGATATAGTTCCGGAATATATAGGATTTTCTTTCATTATCGATGCCTGTCCGATTGCAACAAGCAGTCCTTTTAAGCTTAGTTTATCCGCTACTGCATGAATATCAGCTTCCGCATTTTGAGATAATGTACCGTATATTTTTAACGGTTGACCTAAAATATTAAAACTTATGTTGTTTATTTTTACATTATTATCGTTTAATGCAATATCAGTGTTAATATTATCTAATCCCACGTTATACAAGCCATAAAACATGTTCGCATACGGTATCTTTAAGTAACCGCTTGAAAATACTTTTTTTAAATCTGATTTTATATTAAAGTCCGCATTTATTTTTCCGGATGCGGAAAGAGTCTGCAAATCTTTTATATTAAATATCAACGCTGCTTTTTTAACTATATTTATTGTGTTTGCAAGTTCCAGCGCTGATTTCACATTTACATCAATAAATGTATTTTTACCGGTTGTAACTTCTCCGTTTAGTGAGGTGACTTCTTTTGGAGCTGTATAAATATCTGAATTTACTTTTATGGTTTTGCCTTTAAAATCAAGATTTGCCAAAGATGGCGGCAAATCTATTATTGAGATATTGGAAATTTTAGTAAAACCGGTTATGTCGTCATTTTTTGTTATTAAGTTTATATCTGCATCTGCAGTTACTTTATAATCGTATAGACCTTTTAATATGTTTATTACATCTACTTTTTCAGGTTCTTCAACTTTTTCTGCTGTTTTGGGATTAAAAATCATTTCATTTAAGTCAGTGTCCGGCATTATTTTATTAAACAAATTTACATTATAATTAAAATGTTCTCTTTCTTTTAGTGTTACTTTGCCTGAAGTTTTTATTTTTATGCTTTTATTTATTATAAAATCTGTTACATCTGTTTTATTGCCGGCAATTTTATAGTTATCTTTACCATCTGTAATAATAACATTATAACCTCCCAAATGTATGTCGGGAAGATGATTTGAAAGCTTTAAACCGAAAGGAAGATATGAGTTTTTTTGCGTATTATCAGATAAACTTTCTTTTTCAGAGTCAGTATTTTCGCTTTCATTCTTAGGCAAATATTGAATTAAATCCAACTCGCCATCTTTATTAAATTTTAGTGTTATATCCGTTTTATCGGCTTGAATAACATCAACTCTTATGTTTTTTGAAAAAATCGGTAAAAGCGACATTTTTATCGCAAAATTATCAGCCGCAATAATCGGCTCTTTTTGAGGAGTATAAAGTTCAAACTTTTTAACCTTAAGTCCCATTGTAAGCTTGGGGGTTGTGACTATTTTTATTTCGCTTAATCCTGAAGACAAGCCTGTTAATTTATTAATTTCACCTGCAATTTGCGGAGTATATTTATCTATAAAAAAGTTTAAAACGAACGGAAGCAAAAGAAACAGTATATAAGCTCCGATAATTAGAGTTCCTGTTATTATACCGATTTTTGCCAAAAATTTAATATTCATATCTCATCTCCTCCGGTAATTGATTTTAACACGAAAAAGCTTTCAAACACAAACCCCAAAAGGCCGAAATATCATTATCCGCTAAACAGCAAAATTATCAGTAAGACTGCTTTCCGAGAACAACGCGTTTATCTGCGCCCGTGCACGAAGGTATATTAGAAGGTATTCCGTAGTAATTGCAGTATCCTAAAAGTGCAAAAGCCATTACTTCTTTATAATTATTAGAAATTCCGTAATCTTCGTGTGTTTTTAACTCTATTCTCTGCGGCAAATATTGTCTTAAAAACTTCATCATGGTCTTATTATAAGCTCCGCCGCCTCCAATAATAGCCGTATCAGCATGACAAATCGGATATATAAACCTTTCATACGCTTGCGCGATTGTTTTTGCAGTAAGCGCAGTCAAAGTAGCAATAATATCTTTTGGTTCCGATGGCGCACTTCGCAAAATATTTTCTATATATTTAACAGAAAAATACTCTCTTCCTGTTGTTTTAGGAGGTTCCAAAAAATAATATTCGTCTTGAAGCAAGCAATCAAGCCAGCTTTCACAAATATTACCTTCTGAAGCAATTTTGCCGTCTTTATCATATTTTTGATTAAATAATTTTTGCACACAATAGTCAATCATTATATTTCCGCAGCCTGTATCAAAACCGAATGTTTCGCAATCGTCTGATATTACTGTTACGTTTGAAATTCCGCCTATATTCTGTACCAACGAATTTTTAAACCATTTTTCATCCGCAAAACAAACAAGCGGAGCTCCTTGACCGTTTGCAGCGATATCTTTTTCTCTGAAATTGGAAATCGTCAAACATCCTGTCAGTTCTGATATAACAGCACTTTCTCCAATTTGAAGTGTACTTTTAAGCGGAATGCCGTCTATTTTTTCATCATACGGAAAGTGATAAATAGTTTGTCCGTGACTTGAAATAAAATCAGGTTTTCCGAACTCACTTATAATAGTGTTTGCCGCGTCAGCAAAACATCTTCCGACTGCAAAATTAAGTTTGCATAATTCTTTTAATGATAATTCATCTCTGAATGCAGAAAAAATTTTTGCTCGAATATGTTCGGGGTACGGATAATTAATCCCGTATATAAGTTTTACACTCATATCCGGATATACTTCACAAAGTCCGGCATCTATAGAATCACAAGATGTACCGGACATTAATCCGATAACTCGTTTTATTCCTTTTTCTTCCATATTATTTACCCTCATCAACTTATTTGTTGTGATATTTTGTAAGCAAATTTTTTACTTGATAAACAAATTCTTCTTGATTAAATTCATCTTTACACATATAAAAATCTATATTATATTTTCCGAGTTTTTTCATTGCGGTTATTTTAGGTATAGAACTCATAAATATAAGCGGAATATCGCTGTACATTTCATCTTCCCTAAGCATTGCAGCGAACTGATATCCGTCATATTTAGGCATAGTTACGTCAGATATTATTAAATCATAATGAGTCAGTTTTAATTTTACCAATGCTTCTTCAACATCTGATACTGTATCAACAACACAACCGGCACTCATTAGAATATTTTTTACCATAGTTCTTGTTGTAATAGAATCATCTGTAAGCAAAATTCTCTTGTATGACAAAACATCTTGAGTTAAAAGATTTTGAGCCGCTGCTGAATTTATTGCTTTATTAAAATCATAATGAAGAATATCCTGCATGTTTAATATAAGACAAAGTTCACCCGATGCAAGATTGGTAATTCCGGATATATTTTTAACTTTATATAAAGGCGGAGAGAGCTTCTTCTGAAGAATATCCTGATCGCCTAATAATTTATCCACAACAAGCCCTATAGTTTTATCATCAGATTCTATTATCAGAATAGTTTCTTTTTCTCCGCGCGGGGTCGGAGGAAGCTGCAATATATCTGCCAAATAATACAAAGGAATTATCCTTCCGTTATAAACTATAGAACGAATTCCGTTATTTGTTTTTATCTCCGATTGTTTTTTCACAATAAATGTTGTAATTACCTGAATAGGAATTGCAAACGTTTGTTCCGATATTTTTACAAGGAAAATACGTAAAGTAGTAAGTGTTACAGGTATTTCTATATGAACACAGCTTCCTTTACCAAATTCAGAAATTACCTTTACTTTACCGTTAAGTTGCGAGATTTTTGTTTTTACAACGTCTAAACCGATTCCTCGCCCTGATATACTTGTAATTGAGTCACCGGTTGTAAATCCCGGCCAAAAAATGATATTCATTATAGCTTCATCTGTCATATTATTAATATCATCTTGGGTCAAAAATCCCCTTGAAACAGCCCTGTCTTTAATTTTTTCAAGATTAAAACCTCTGCCGTCATCAGCTACATCTATAATAACTTTATTATCATCTTGTCTTGCAGACAGCATTATCTTACCTACAGCACTTTTTCCGCACGCAATTCTTTCTTCTTTTGTTTCAATACCATGATCAATTGCATTTCTCAAAATATGAATAAGTGGTGTCTTAATCTCTTCTATTATTTTTTTATCTGCGCAAGTATCTTTGCCTTCTATCTCAAAATCTATATCTTTACCTTTTTCCGTAGCTATATCTCTGACCATTCTTGAAAAAGAGTTAAACACTGTTGATATCGGAAGAACACGTATATTTTTAACCATTGATTCCATCTCATCAATAATTAATCTCATTTTAATATCGTCTTCTTTAGATGCACGATAAAGCGAATTTAAATCATAAATTGTGCGTGAAACATTTTGAGTAATATCAGATAAAAGCGAAAAAACCTGTTTAACAAATGCAGCTGAATATTGTTCAGAATTTTCGCCCTGCAAATATTTTCTGTTATAATACCTTAAATAATTGGAAGTTTTAAGCAAATCTTTTTGACAATTTTCATTGGCATTTTTAATACTGTCAATTTTTTCAAGATTTTTTTCTGTCTTAATTTTTGTAATTATTAATTCACCAAGTTGATTTACAAGTAAATCCAACTTTTGTGCGTTTACGTGAAGAGTTTTAATCTCATTTGAGGTTGAAGATTTATTAACCTGTGATGTTTGTGCAGACAAGCTTTTTATCTCAGTTAATCCGGAATCTTTCTTATAATTTAATTCCAAAAGCTGTTTCATTATTTCAAGCTGCTGTACTATTAAATCACTATCAATATTTTCGTTTGGTGCCGCACAATATTCCAAACCGCTTTTTAAAGTTGCAACCATTTGCTCTTCAAGCTGGACGGAATTTTCAGTTATAAAATCTAATATTGACAAAATGCTGTTTAGGATTTCTAAAATACTTGTGTCATCTACAGTTTCTTTGAGTTTTAATATATCATCTTTAATTTCTGCCGTATAGACACTGCTTCCCTGCAGCATGCCGATTTTTTCCGCAATATCAAAAAATGTCAATCCCGCAGGAATGGTTTCTATACATGAAGTGGTAAATTTTGCGGCAGCAGAACTTAACTCATTACGAACTTCCAAAATCTCACTTACAGTAAGAGTATTTGTTCCGTTCATTACAAAATCCATTTTTGTTGTGACATTTTCCAAAGATGTTTTTATTTCATAAAAATCAGTATTTTTAAAAAAGTCATATATTTTTTGTACTTCTTCTTTAAGTATTACAATGTCTTGAGATTCTTCCTCAGGAACAATTCCGTCTATAATTTCAAAGCATTTATTAAAACCGGAATTTATTTCTTCCTGATGTTTTGATGGCGTATCATTAACAACCGTTTCAGTTTGCAGTTCAACTGCTGGTATATCGGTAAATCCCGGAATGTCCAGTCCCGGTATATTTAATCTCGGCATATCAAGTTCTTGAGCAGCAGGTTTATTTTGTTCCGCAAGTTCTACATCTAAAACGTATTCCAAATTAGACATCGTTGCGGTAAAATCTTCATCAATAATTTCTCGGTTATTTTTTATTGACTCTTGTAAATACTTGGACACAATTTCCAGTGACTTTGAAACAAGAGTAATTATACCTTTTTCCAAACTGATATCAGCTGTTTTTATTGCGTCAAAAATGTCTTCCATTTTGTGGATAAGCATTTGGATATTATTATATCCAACCATTCTGACAGCACCTTTAAGGCTGTGTAAATCTCTGTATACATTTGCAATTATTTCTTTGTTTGCCGGAGTTTGTTCCAAAGAATACAAGTTTGTAAGAAGACGTTCAATAATATCTTCACTCTCTGCTTGAAAGAGCTGCATCAGTTCTTTATTACTGTCATTTTCCATGAAATCCATAATTTATTTTACGCTTCTTCAACCGAACTTTTAATATTGTTTGAAAGATTATTTAATGCTGAAATTTTTTCAGCATTGTCATTAATATTTTGAATAAAATCTGCGGATGTAGTCATTATCTCTTCGTCCAGCGAATGTAATCTTTCTATTATATCACTTTGTTTTTGCGCATTCTTATTTATTGAATCCAATGAATCCAAAATATCCTTAATTAGTGATAACAACGTTTCTGAATCACTAAACAAATTATTTATATCTTTAACAACCGTTTCAATTTCTTTGGAACCCTCTTCTGTTGCCATAACTGTAGAGTTTGTCGTGTATTGAATATTGCTTGTAAGAGAAGTGATTTTTGTTATTGCTTGCTTTGATTCGTCCGCAAGTTTTCTAATCTCACCGGCAACAACTGCAAAACCTTTTCCGTGTTCACCGGCACGAGCGGCTTCAACAGCAGCATTTAAAGCAAGCATGTTTGTTTGTTCAGCTATATCATCAACTATACTTATTGTGTTACCGATTTGTTGAGAATGTTCGGAAAGTTCCAAAATCAGCTCTGCAATCATTTGAATTTTTTGTCTTAATATAAGCATTTTTTCAGCATTTGCAGATATTGCTTCATGCTCTTTTTGGGAGAAATTTATAGATTGATTAATTTGCTTCTCGGTATTTTTAGATAAAGCAACTGAATCATCTGCTATTTGTCTTAATTTTCCGAGCAAACCGGATACAGATTTATTATCGGAAGCAATATTATCAAAAATTCTTTTTTGGTTGTTAATTATGTCTAATACTTCATTTGCCGCACCTGAAAGAGATTCTGACTGCATATTTATTGTTTTCTTTATTAATTTGGATATCCACTGCTTTGTAACAATTTGCGAAACTAAATTAAGTATGGCTATAATTGCAAGAAACATAAATGTATCATACGGTGTTATGTTTTTTGCTCTTGCAAAAAACAAAAATAATACACACGTAACTATAAATATTCCTAAATCTATAGCGCATTTTAAATTAAATTTTTGTCTTAAACCCAAATTCCAATCTGTACCCACTTCTTCTCTCCTATAGTTTTTTTTTAGCATTTATTATATAATTATCTTATACTAAAACGAAGAAAATTGGAATATATAAATTAAAATGGCTTCAAAGATTTTATTGGTAGAGGATAGTGACACACAGTTAAAGTTTCTAAAAGACGGGCTTGAAAAGAACGGGTTTATTGTAGAAACAGCTACAAACGGCGCAGAAGGATACAAAAAATTATATGAATGTGCGCCGGACTTGGTTTTATCTGATATTATGCTTCCGGTTATAGACGGATATCAGTTATGCAGGCTTATAAAAAACAAGGACGAAACAAAAAAAATTCCGGTAATTTTGCTTACGGTTTTGGATAAAAAAATAGACAGTTTTTGGGGTAAAAAAGCAGGAGCACAGTTGTTTTTGTCAAAATCTATTGATATAAGCGAGCTTGTACAAAATATAAATGCAACTTTGCGCAGATATCCGGTAAGTGATGAATACAAAGCAACTGTTGTGCTGAAAGCCACTACTTTTGACACATCTGCTCAATCTCAGCTAAATACGATTTTAAATGATTTGTTGTTAAAATCTGTCTTTGCAAATGAATTCCGCAACCTCAGCGATTTTATGAACTATGAAAGAATTCTTGTTGAAAAGTTGTTTTCTCTTTTGAGTTCTTTTGTTGAGTATAATGTCGCCGGAATATTCTTTGCTTCTCCTGATGAATTTTCGGAAAATATTCTTTATATAGATACATTAGGAAGAAATCTTTCAAAAAGTATTCTCTCTGATATTCAATATGATTTTTTCAGAAAACTTGCCGACATAAGAGTGTTTAAAGATAATAAATTTGAAGTTGTAAGAATTCTTATGGGAAAAGAGATGGAATACAACTTTAATGATTTACGGTCAAAAATAATAATACCGCTTGTTTTTGACAAAAAATTAATCGGAGGAATTTGTTTTTATACAAAACAGGATATAGATTACGCGTCATTCAGATATTTTGATATTATGATAAGCGAACTTCTCGCAATATTCAAAATGAAATACCAATATACCGAAAAAGAATTTATGTCTGTATTGGACGGTCTAACCGGATTGTATAACAGACGTCAATTTGAACTCGGATTGGAACAGGAATACAATCGTACAAAACGTCACCCGTCAGACTTTAGTTTGGCAATTTTGGATATTGATTTCTTTAAAAAGGTAAATGACACATACGGTCATCAATACGGAGATTATGTTCTGAAAACTGTTTCTGATTTAATGAAAGCATCATTCAGAAAAACCGATTTGCTTTATAGGTATGGCGGCGAAGAACTTGTAATGATTATGCCTGAAACTAATATTGAAGGCGCTCTTATCCCTGTGCAAAGGTTAAGGCGGTCTATTGAAGAATATAATTTTGAATATAACGGAGTAAAAGCAAAAGTTACGGCGAGCATAGGCTTAACAATGAATTATATGGAATTTAATTCGGCACAGGATTTATTAAAATCTGCTGATGAAGCTTTGTATCAAGCAAAAGAAGGCGGAAGGAACAGAGTGGTTATCCATGAACAGCAATAATTTAATAGAACAAAAAAAGAATACTCATTTATATTTTCAATCCGGCGGAAGCATGTATGCCGTGAACTCATCTAACGTGCTTGAAATTATGAAACTTCCGGCACTTGATTATCCGCAAAAACTTCCTAATAATATTGTCGGACTTTTAAAATATAACAATTTTGTAATAAATGTAATAGATGTAAGGTTTTATCTTAATATAGAAGTAACTCCGTATAGTACACACAATGAACTTTTAATAGTAAAAACTGACGAAACAATTTTCGGCATTATTACGGATAAAATAATTGGAATTATGCCGTTTGATTCATCTAAAATAGATACTATTCCTTTTGTAGACAGCAAAACAATAATTGATTCTATATACAAATTAAACCAAGATACAATTTTTATTATTAATATTTATGCAATAGAAAATTTACTAAAAGGAAGTATGGCGGTAAATGAGGTTAATATTCCGGCTCTTTTCCCTCAGGATAAAACTTCTAAAGATATTATGATAAAAAGAACTCAAGCAATAAGTGATAAGTCTAATTTTTCACTTATGTCGGGGGAACTTCACCCAAAAAGAAAAGTCATATCTTTCAATTTAAACGAAGATTCTTACTGCATAATGCTTGATAACGTCAAAGAAGTTCTTAAGGATACAACAATTACGCCTGTTCCCGGCACTCCGGATTTTATTGAAGGAATTATGAACCTTCGCGGAGATTATATTACAGTGATAAATTTAAAGAATTTTTTGGGGATTCCAAATAATACAGAAAATGACAAACACCCTGTTATAATTGTAAACTACAACGATACCGATTTGGCATTTTTAATAGACAAGATTAACGAACTTTTTGAGGTTCAGGAAGATAAAATAGATGATGCCGGTGACGGATATTTTGCAAGTGAATTCATATATAATGAAGCTCCGTATACCATATTAAATGTTGAAAAGATTTTTACGGATAAAAAACTTGTTGTTACCGATATATAATTTTGCCAAAAAATTAAAGCTTAAAACGCAATAAATTGACGATATTAAATGTTGGAGATGTCTTTTGCGCCAAAATGTAACAATTTGTTAACATATCCTACAAAAAGTGTAAATTTTACAAATTTTTGATTTTTTATAGTATTATATAAATTGTTGAAAAAATATAATTGGTGAAAAACGCACCGGTAGAATAGGAGGCACATGAATTGACAATAGTATCATCATCACTCAAGGAACTGGAAACTCATTCAAATTTAGACAGAGTAAATTTGGGACAGCATGTATTAGCGGAATTTTTTGAATGTGATTCAAATATTCTGAATAACAGTGATAAAGTAGAAAAATATATGATTGAGGCAGCTTTAGAGTGTGGTGCGACAATTGTTCAAAAGTGTTTTCATATGTTTAACCCTTATGGTGTAAGCGGTGTTGTAATTATATCTGAGAGTCATTTGGCTATTCATACGTGGCCGGAGTTGGGATATGCAGCTGTAGATTTATTTACTTGCGGCACTAAATGCGATCCTAAAGTTGCTTATGAATTTTTAAAGAAAAAATTTAATTCCCGCAAAGCTTCATTTACCGAACTTAAGCGCGGAATTATTGACAGAGAAACTCTTAAACTTTCCGAACAACCGTTTGAAGTTGCAGAACAATTTGAAGAGTAGCAAAAAATTTGCAACCTTTTTGTAACGAATTTGAAATTAGTTGTTTTGTGATTTTTAGTACAGCACTATTATAAAAGAATCGCATTTTATAATAGTTTACTGATTTATTCGGTTACAAATCCGTAATGATATCTCAAAATCTTGCGCTAATAATCAGTTTGTGTTAGTATCAAAGAAAATGAATGATATCACTTAATTAAGGAGTTACTATGATTTCAGTAAACGATTTAAAAAACGGTTTAACATTAGAATTAGATAACGGTCTTTGGACTGTAGTTGAGTTTTTGCACGTAAAACCCGGTAAAGGTGCAGCCTTTGTAAGAACAAAACTTAAAAACGTTGAATCCGGAAACGTTGTTGAACGTACATTCAGAGCAGGTGAAAAAGTTGCAAAAGCAATGCTTGATCGCAGAGAAATGCAATATTTATATAAAGAAGGCGCTGATTACGTTATGATGGATAACGAAACATACGAACAAATTCAAATTACCGAAGACCAAGTTGGCGACGGAAAAAAATACTTAAAAGAAAACATGATTGTTCAAGTATTAAAACATGATACAAAAATCATAGGTGTTGATATACCTGCTCACGTAGAGCTTGAAGTTGTTGACACTCCGCCTGCAGAAAAAGGAAATACCGCACAAGGCGGTACAAAACCTGCAACATTAGAAACTGGTGCAGTAGTAAACGTTCCGTTCTTTGTATCAAATGGAGATATTATAAGAGTTGATACCAGAACTAACGAATACTTAGACAGATGCTAAGAAAGTGAGTAATTGAATAAGCTAACACCTTATATCATTAAAATATTCACTCTCCATGAAGGAATACAGGAATGAAATTAGAAACAGAATATATAGAAAAACTTGCAAAAATTATTACAGAAAACGGTTTAACCGAAATATCTTTAGAAGATGGTGAGCAAGCAATAACAATAAGAAAGGACTTACCGGAAGTTGTAGTTGCACCTTCTGCCTCTTCTTCTGCTGTTTCGCAAGCTCCAAAAATACAAGATACACCAAAATCAGATGAAAACAACCAAACGGAAGAGTCTATAGGCAAAGCAATAACTTCACCTATGGTGGGAACATTCTATTCTGCATCTTCACCGGAGGCAGAACCTTTTGTGGAAGTCGGAAGCGAAGTTGGTGTCGGTGACGTTGTTTGTATAATTGAAGCAATGAAACTCATGAATGAAATAAAATCGGAACAAGCCGGTAAAGTAGTAAAAATATGTGTAAAAAATGGTGATCCGGTTGAGTTTGGTCAAGTACTTATGTATGTGGAATAGGAAAGGGCATTAAGACACTGTGGTATCAAGGCGCTATATTATAACAGTTCCTTGTGTATAGTAGTCGTATGACATACGGTATTTATGTTTAAACGAGTATTAATAGCAAATAGGGGAGAAATTGCGGTACGTGTAATAAGAGCTTGCAGAGAGCTTGGAATTCCTACCGTAGCAATATATTCACAAGCAGATGCAGAAGCTTTGCATGTAAGGCTTGCAACAGATGCTTTTTGTATAGGTCCTGCACCAAGCAGCGACAGTTATTTAAATATACCATCAATTGTATCAACGGCTCTTACGACAGGTTGTGATGCAATTCATCCCGGATACGGTTTTTTATCAGAACGCGCTGAATTTGCGGAAATATGCGACATGCACGGAATAAAATTTATAGGTCCGTCCGGCGAATCAATGCGTAAAATGGGTGATAAAGCCACTGCACGAAAAACCATGATTGAACATGACGTTCCTGTCACTCCGGGAATGGGAATTGTGCGTTCAATATCCGAATTAAAAGATTTCACACGTAAAGTGGGATACCCAATTATTTTAAAAGCGACAGCCGGCGGTGGCGGCAAGGGTATGAGAGTCGTAAGAAGCGATGATGAGTTAGAAACAAATCTTAATCTATGTCGTCAGGAAGCCGGTAACTTTTTTGGTAATCCGGATGTTTATGCAGAAAAATTTTTAGAAAATCCAAGACATATTGAGGTTCAAATTTTAGCGGATTCTTATGGAAATGTTATTCACTTGGGCGAAAGAGATTGCTCAATTCAAAGACGTCATCAGAAGCTTTTGGAAGAAGCTCCGTCACCTGCAATTGATGAAATTACAAGAAGAGAAATGGGAGCAGCTGCTATAAGAGCTGCAAAGGCTGTCGGATACGAAGGGGCCGGAACTTGTGAATTCCTTTTGGATCATGACGGGAAATGGTATTTTATGGAAATGAATACCAGAATTCAAGTGGAACACTGTGTAACAGAAATGATTTCACAAATAGATATCGTTAGGGAACAGATTTTAATTGCTTCAGGTGAAAAATTGGGTTACACCCAAGACGATGTAAAACTAAGAGGGCATGCTATTGAATGCAGAATAAATGCAGAAGATCCGGAAAATGATTTTATGCCTTGTCCCGGAAAAATTGACGGATATTTAGCTCCGGGTGGTTTCGGAATTAGGGTTGATTCACATGTATATCCGGGATATTCAATACCTCCTTATTATGATTCAATGCTTGGAAAATTGATATGCTGGGGTGAAAACAGAAAACAGGCAAGGCGAAGAATGTATCAGGCTCTAAAAGAGTACGTTATTGCCGGAGTAAAAACCACAATTCCTTTTCATCAGAAGCTTATTGAAGACGAAATTTTCAAAAGCGGAAAATTTAATACCGGTTTTATAGAAGATTTTTACAAAAGAAAAAATAAAAATTAGTTTTTGTATATGAATTACGGCGATTTTCTGCAAAAATTTGACAAGCAATTAGATATATATTTTAAAGAGCATGCTGAATTCATTCATTGCAAAAAAGGGTGTTCTTTGTGTTGTGAAAACGGTGATTATCCGCTATCTCAAGCTGAACTTGAATATTTAATGCAAGGATATATTGCTTTAAATGATAATGATAAAAGGCTTGTTCAGAATAATATAAAAACATTTGTAAAAGGCGGAAAATGTCCGTTTTTAATTAATCAGTTCTGTTCTGTATACCAATATCGTCCGATAGTATGCCGCGTTCACGGGCTTGCATATAAATGTAAAAATAATGTGAAAGTTCCTTATTGTGTGAACTATGGAAAAAATTATACAAATGTTTATGAAAACGGTTACATTACAATAAATCCGATTTTGGATAATTTAGATACGCCGTCTGTTTTAAAAGAATATGATTACGGAGAAGTTCGCAATCTATATGATTGGCTGTTTTTAGTTTAATTTTGATTTAAGAATTTGGGCTGTGGATATCAATATATCAATGCTTGTGGAAAACGGAGGAGAATAAGTTAAATCAGCATCAATAAGCTCTTCTACGGTTATACCCTGCAAAAGACCCACAGAAACAGTATTAACCCTTTTATCCCCATCGCCGCAGCCAATTGCTTGTGCACCCAGCAGCTTATGTGAACGCCTGTCTGCAACAAGTTTAAGAGTAATATTTTTTACTTCCGGCATATATCCTGCCTTATCACGCTTTGTTATTGTAACAGAAACAGCATCATATCCTGATTTTATAGCTTCTTTTTCTGTTAAACCGGTTCTTGAAATATTTAAATCACGGTACCTTAGAACAGAAGAGCCCAGAATTCCTTCAAAGTCTTCCGCCCCTCCTGCAATATTTATAGCCGCAACTCGTCCTTCCTTGTTTGCTGTAGAACCTAAGGGAACCCAAACCGGCTTTTCGGAAACCATATTTACTTTTTCTGTACAATCTCCGCATGCATATATATCAGAAAGATTTGTCTGCATTCTGCTGTTTACTTTAATTGCACCTGTAACCCCGAGTTCAATTCCGGCATCTGATGCAATATCTGTTACCGGTTTTACACCTGAAGCTACAACCACCATATCGGTTTCATAACCGTATCCTTTGGTTGTAATTATATCCAATATTTTATCATTGCTTATTATTTCACTTACCGTATCTTCGTTTATTATTTTTACAAGCCCATCGGAATTTTCCAATATATAATCTTGCACAAGCGAAGAAATATCTTCGTCTAACATAGAAAGTACAAATGGAGATCGTTCTATTAATGTTACCTTTTTCTTATTTTTTACAAATGCTTCAACCAGTTCAATCGCTATATAACCGCCTCCTATAATTGTTATATGGTTAGAAGATTCCATTCCTTTTTTTAATTCTATTCCGTCACTTAGAGTTCTTAGAGTGTATATTTTTTCTGACTCTATATTTGCAAAATCAGGCATAACAGGAACCGCTCCGGTTGCAATTACAAGTTTATCGTATTCTTGGAACTGCCAATCTTCCGTATCGGTATTTTTTATCATAATCTTTTTATCTGCCGAAAGAATTTTTGTTACGAGCATATGAGTATGAATATGAATTCCGCTTTTTTCAAATTCTTCTTTTGTTCTTACGATAAGATTCTGCCAATCTTTAAAATCACCTGCTATATAATATGGCATTCCGCACGATGAATACGAAACAAAATCATCCTTTGTGTAAATATGCACTTCACTATCCGGAAGCATTCTTTTTACTTTGGCTGCAGTTTTTGCTCCCGCTGCAACACCGCCTATTATCAAAATTTTCATAACTAAATTATTTTGCCCTTTAAAATAGTTAACAATTGGACCGTAAGATATAACCACTCTGCTTATTTGATAAATTTATATAATAAACGGAATATTTGGTGCGTATGATGATGAAGTGCACAACAAGCTGTTCTATAGGATATTATCATTGACTTTGAGCCAATTGTAAATATTTTTATTTTTGCTTAACAATAAAGATTTATTAACAGACTTTTCTTTTTTATCAATTGTTTTTACCTAAAATATTTGATATAATTAAGAATAACAAAGGAGTTAATTATGGATATATCTTTATCGCCCGATAACGAAAAATTTTTGCAAAGTCAAATTGCAGCTGGAATTTATAATACTTTAAGTGACGCAGTTAACGCTAATCTTAGCATTATTATTTCAACCGAACGTGCGATACCGCAAGATGTTTTGAAAAGATTTAAAGATGATGTGCAAAAGGGTTTGGACGACGTAGAAGCAGGAAGATTATCCGACGGACTTGCGTTTATGGATGAATTAATAGAAGAAGATAATCAAAATGCAAGTTAAAATTACTGACCAAGCAAAATTTGATATTAGAAATATAAGAGAATATATTGCAAAAGATAATAAAGCTGCATCCGCCAATTTTGCAATTCAATTGAAAAGAACTTTCATAAATTTATCAATATATCCAAAGATTGGCAAATATCGTTATGAATTTCAAGAAAGCGATATTTATACTTATGTATTCAAACGATATATTATAGTTTATAAATTATCTTCATCTGAATTAAAAATATTAAGAGTTCTTTCAGATTATCAAAATGACATTGAAAATTTTAAATAATTATCAAAATATGTGTTTTTTTCTCAAACCGACTGTTATTTTTCGGTCGGAAGTTGTGGGTGCGTATAAACGCACCTTACAGACTATTTGATAAATTGTGTTTTTGCAGTAGACAATGTGATAATTTCTATATAAGATTAATGGTAATTATAAAAACGTGTAGAAAATCTTGGGAATCTATGAATTTAATAAAAAAATTTTTTAAATACATTATAAAAAATCACGTATTCATTTTTATTTTACTTATAATTTCATTTTTAGCTTCATTGCTGGCATTTTTGTATTGTGCGACTATTTCTTTAAAATATTGCTATACTGGATTAATCTTTTTTATACCTTTTGTTATTATTCTTACATCCACTGCCCTGACCGCGAAAATAAGCTCAACCAACTGGCATAAGTTTATAAAAAAACTAACAAGTGTTATCGTTTTTTGTTTTAATGCTTTTATAATTTTTATAGCGCAGATATGTATTACTTTTTTCTTTTTAGCGTTTGCAGCTTTATGTAATGATGTGGACTTGTTAAATAAAATTGAAAATTATGAAAAAAACTTTTCACACTTTCCACAAGAAATGATAGTACATTTTCCGAAACACATTCCGGGAAACGCAAAAAATGTACAAATATGTTCTGAGCCATATTCTTTTCAAGGAAGTCAAACGTTTGTACTAAAATTTGACATTGATAAAGAGTATATAAAAAACGAACTAAAAAAATATAAATTCAAATATAAAGAATCTTCAGAACACTATGCTTTTTGGGCAATAACAGATAATCACAGAATAAAAATAGATGACTTTACTTTTTATGTTATTGACGGAACGTTTGACAGGCATGCAGAGAATCATGGCATTGCGGTTAATAAGGATTTTAGTCAAATAATTTATTATTATTCAAACCCGGATTGATTATTGTAGCCTGTAGTCTGTAGATTGGGTTAAAAAACAATATGCATTTTTGGTTGTGTATGGGCGCGCTTCAATTCAACAATTACTGTTATAAACATCAGGTTGGAACGAAAAAATACAAAATCTAAATTTCCGTTTGCATTTCCAACCACGACTTGCATCTATTCACCATTCAATATTTACTCTCATCAGCCAGAATATTTGGGGCGTATAAACGCACATTACAGTCTATGAGGTTTTTATGTATTTGGTGCTTCCCCCCCTTGTATAGCAATTATTTAATTTTCTGCATTTCTTTAATAATATTGAATAAAGTATTCAATTCTTCCCCTGTTTTAGATTGCAATATGGCAACATAGTCTTTATCTGCTTGTTTTTCTTCAACATCAAAGAATAGAAATAGCTTATATATTGGCACATTTAAAGCATTTGCTATCATTGGAATTTTACTAAAAGTCACCGGATTATGTGCATTTTCCCAATAACTTACAGTTGTTGTAGCAACGCCAACCTTTTCTGCTAATTTTTCTTGAGATATATTAGCTTGTACTCTTAATTGTTTTAGTCGTTTACCAAATTGTTTATAGAAATCTTTTGTTTTCATAAATCTAGGATATTACATGTTTAAGGAGTATATAATAAGATAATTAAGCATATCTGCTTAACTATGCTATAATTATTCCAAAAGGATAAATATTAATGAACGGAAAAAGTTGTTTTTTCATTGGAAGCAGGTATTCTTCAGACGAAATTATAATACCTCTTACTCAGTCAGTCGAAAAGCATATAACGGAATATGGCGTAACTCATTTTACTGTTGGTCTATATGGAAACTTTGATAAGATGGTACAAGGTGTTTTGTGTAAAGCAAAAAAACAACATGAGCATATACACAACTACCTTTTATTTCCTTATGCACTTAATCAAAAAGGAGTTGAAATTCCAAACGGATTTGATTGCTTTGTATATCCTGACGGATTGGAAAAAGTTCCTTTTAGATTTGCTATCGTGCAAGCAAACAGATTTACCGTCAAATATTCGGATTATTTAATAGCTCATCAAGGTATCGGAAATTCAAGAAAGATTATTGAATATGCACAATCAAGAGAGAAAAGGGGCTTAATTAAAGTATTTCTGTTGTAAACAAAGGTGTGGAATGCTTGTTTTTAGCCCGTAGATTGGATTGAAAAAACAATATGCATTTTGGTTGCGTATGGGCGCGCTTCAATTTAACAATTACTGTTATAAACATCAGGTTGGAACGAAAAAATACAAAACCTAAATTTCCGTTTGCATTTCTAAGAGCAGCATAAAAAAATAATTTCTCCAACAAAAGGAGTATTTTTTGGCACAAATAAAAAAATCCTGCTATAATATGAATGGATATTAATAATTTATTTTAAAATTCGGGGAAGAGAATTACAAAAATACGGAGAAAAGTATGGCTGAAAACGAAAATGCAAATGATAAAAACCAAGATTTTACCAAGTTTTTGATTATGACAATTGCATCTATTGTTATAATGTTTATTGTGTTTGCCGGTGTAAATTATGTCATCATGGAAAACCTTATAACTCAAAAAATAAGCACAATCCAACCGAGCGGAGAAGAACTTGGTGATGAAGAAGGCGGCGAAGATGAAATTCAAAAAGGTATTATTGTTGATTTAGGAGATTTTATCCTAAATCTTTGCGATGAAAATGCAAAAAAATATTTAAAAGTAAATGTGGCAATAGAAGTATCCAGAAAAGATGATGATTTTCCGCCGGAAGATCCAAATGCAAAAAGCGGAGGTCATGGCGGACACGGAGAAGCTGCTCCGGCTGCTGATCCTATGGCTGCAATTCAGGCTGAAATGAACCAATATAAGCCTGCAATCAGAGATGCGGTTATTACAAATTTATCAAGCAAAACATCTTCAGAGCTTGCCACTGCAGCAGGAAAAGAACTTGCAAAAGAACAAATTACAAATGATATTAACTCAATACTTGCAGGTGAAAGAGAAGTTTTACGTGTAAGTTTCGGACAATTTATTATACAATAGGAAAAAATGACAGATAACGAACTTAACAATTTAACAGATGACGGTATATTTGAAGATGATTCCGAACATAAAAGTTATAAATTATATAACTTCAGACGTCCGGATAAATTTTCAAAAGATAACTTAAGAGCTCTAAGAGATATTCACAGAGATTTTTCAAAGTCTATTTCTCTTATCCTCAGCGGTTATTTGCGTATGAGAGTAGAAATAGAGATTGTATCTGTTGACCAGCTTACATATGAAGAATTTATCCGTTCTATGCCTTCGCCAATCAGCGTCGGTGTATTTGAATTTGAACCGTTATCAGGTCAAATATTACTGGGTATTAGTTTTGAAGTAATATCTTGTATAGTGAACAGAATGCTTGGCGGTATAGGTTCAATAGATCAACAAAACCGCGAACTTACTGATATAGAAAAAGCTTTGGCGAAAAAGGTTATAAATATAATAATCAAAGCCTTAGAAGATTCTTGGAATACAATTGTTCCGGTTAAGGGTAAATTTATAAGCTTAGATGACAATTATCAATCCATTCAGGTCGCAACTGCCGGTGAAATCGTTGCATTATTGACGTTTGAAGTTCAGATATCAGGAAAACATTTTGGTTTATTCAGCATATGCTTCCCGTATCCTGTTTTAGAAACTGTTTTGGGGCATTTAAGCACTCAGCATATTTTCCAAACAAAAGGTTTAGTAGCTTCTAATGATGAAAGAATTAAAATGATTTCAAAAATAAACTCTTCAACTGTTGATTTAAGGGTTCAATTCGGGAGCTGCAGTATTACTTTGGATGATTTTCTTCAACTGACCGAAGGTGATATAATTAAGCTTGATAATAAAGTTCAGGATGATTTAATAGTAAAAGTTAACGGCGAAAAGAAATTTTTTGCGCGTCCGGGAACAATAAAAGATAAAGTTTGTGTTAAAATAACAGATGTGTATGATGAAATGCACGAAATATTAAGAAACTATTTTTAAGAGAGGTCTTAAATGTACGACGATCAAGATGATATTAATGAATTAAATTCAGATGTTAATGCTAATGAAACAGAAAGTTCTTCTGACAGTGAATTTGTTGAAAACATAGCAGACACAAGCGACAGCACTGCAAATGTCAACGAGGATATTTCTCATTCAAGCCATCAAGATTCAAGCACGGTAACTGTTCAACCGGTTCAATTTGCATCATTTGAGGATTTGGACCAAGTACAAGGACCTCAGAACCAGAATTTGAATATATTATTGGACGTAAAACTTCAAATGTCAGTAGAACTCGGAAAAACAGAACTGCCTATAAAAAAAGTTTTGGAACTTACAAAAGGTTCTATTGTGACATTAAATAAAGCCGCAGGAGAACCTGTTGAACTTTATGCAAACGGTAAATTAATTGCGTACGGTGAAGTTGTTGTTATAGAAGATAACTTTGGTCTAAGAATTACACATATTACAGATCCGGTAAAACGATTAAACACATTAAACCCAAATAAAGAAGAATAAGAGTTTGTAACAAAAATTTTTTCACGTTATTGTCCTTGAGGACAGAGAGCGGTCGTATTTTGTATTTTATATTATTAAGCAGCTTCCGGTTACAAAAATAAATATCTTCTCACTGATTGAAAAATATGGTATAATAGACCGGTGAATATAAGTACATATGGGAGAGATTATGCTACAGGAAGCAACAAGAGCGATAAATTCCGCATTTAACAACAGTTTTATAAAAAAACTAAGTCAATATCTTCACGATTGTGTCAGAGAAGAAGTAAAAAGTTCTACTTTTAGGAACTTAAAAGCCGACAAAGACAATAAATGGATATTTTTAAATGAAGAAGATACTTTATTCACTCAAGGGTTAGAATACTTAAAGCTGGAAGGTTCCGATCCAAAAATAACAGAGTTAATGATACAAGCGGATACAAGCCAAAAAGACAAATATCTTATATACGGATATTTATTTTTAACGGGAAAAAGCAAGTCCGGAAGAAGAAATGAATTCTTAACTCCGTTGTTATACGCTCCGTGTCACTTGGAAAGAAACGGTGTAAATATAAACTGTATGTTGACTGATGAATTCATTTCTCTGAATACAGGTGCTCTTACCGCACTTATGAAAAAAAGTGATGATGAGGATGAAACAGAGTCTTTACTGGAAGGTTTGCTTGATGTTGTTCCTTCTGTGCCGATAACTCAAGAGAAACTAGATATATTTTTAACTACATTGAAATCAATTATTCCTGATATTGACATCTCTTTAAACTCCGGAATAAAAATAGAAGAAGATAACCTTTCAAAAGATTTTTATAACGAAAATATAAATTCTGATAATATAGATGAAATTATTGAACAAGAAGAAGCATCAAAAAAACAATCAGTAAAATTAGATAAAATAAACATAACAAATCAGTGTGCAATAATATTGACTAAAAGACCGTCTGCGACTGCGGGAGTGCTTCACGAGCTCACTCAAATTGCGGAAAAGCCAAGCGGAATATATCGTGAAACAGTTTTGAATATAATAAATGAAGAATACACACAATCAAAACCTGTAGATTTTCAACAAAAAACAAGCGAAAACTTTTTTCCGATTACTCCTTTGTCTTTATCAGATGCCCAATTGAATGTTATAAAAAACACAGAAAATTCTCGTCTTGTATCGGTTTTTGGCCCTCCCGGAACCGGAAAATCACAAACAATAGTTAACTTGGCTGCTCACCTTATAGCAAGCGGAAAAACTGTTTTAATTGCTTCACGTATGGATAAAGCCGTAGATGTAGTTGCTGAAAGATTAAATTCTCTCGGTGCGCCATTTTTAGCGCTTAGGGCAGGACGGTTAAATTATCAGCGCGAATTAAGCATGAAACTTCAAGATTTGCTTGCGGAAAAAATTGACTTAAACGACGGAGCGGAAAACACTATTTTATGTGACACGTCTGATATGGAAGAACTTCTCAAGACAATCTCGGATTTGGAAAAAAAGGCTGAAAAAATTATAAAATACGAAGAAGAATGGACTTTGTTGAATGACAGAATAAAAGAAGAAGAAATTCATCACAAAAATCCGATATATATAAAGCGGGTATTAAAAGGCGATGAAGTTAATCTTATTGAATCTACAATATTAACACTTTCTGCAAATATTGAAAAATCCGGATTTTTTGCAGGACTAAAAAATTACGGTGCATTAAATAATTTAAAGAGAATTTTAAATATAAAAAGTTTTGAAGTTACAAATGAGAATTTATCTTTGTTGCAGACAGAAAACGAGTATGCAAAGCTTATTTGTGAAGCAAGAAAAATAGAAACCGAAATCCAAAAAACAGGAAATATTCACATTATATCGGAACAAATAAGGACCTTAAAAAAGAAACAAAAAAGACTTGCAATTGATATTCTTAAAAATAAACGCAGAGAATCACTAAAAAGCCTTATGCAAGATCCTGTAAAACGTCAAAGATTATTTGTTCACTCAAAATCTTTAACAGAACGCAAAAAAAATCTTCAAAACAGACTTCTTGAAACAGAAGATTTTAAACCTTTATTGGAAGCTTTTCCATGCTGGTGTGTAACAACATATTCAGCATCCGGCTCACTTCCTTTGAAACCGGGACTATTTGATGTTGCCATAATTGACGAAGCTTCTCAATGTGACATCGCAAGTTGTTTTCCTATATTGTTCAGAGCAAAAAAAGCTGTTGTCGTTGGAGATGACAAGCAATTACCGCATCTTTCATTTTTGGAAAAGGCAAAAGAACAGTCTTTCATGTCACAATACGGTATAGGTGACAAATATCAGCTAATGTGGAGATTCAGAACGAATTCCATGTTTGATTTGGCAAATTATTATTCAATGCATCCTGTTTTATTAGATGAGCACTTTAGGAGCCTTCCTCCGATTATAAATTATTCCAATAAAGAATTTTACGGCGGAAGAATTCGTGTTATGAGAAGAAATAATGACACTGATAAAGTCTTGCAAACCATTGTTGTACCTGATGGTAAAGTTGATTTTGATGCCACAAGAAATCTTCCTGAGATAGAGGCTTTGGTACAAAAATTGCATGAAATTGTTGTAGAAGATGAAAGAAAAACAGAACATGACGGAAAACCTCCGGTAAGCATCGGTATAATTTCACCTTTCAGAGCGCAGGTTGAACAATTAAAAATTTCTGTTGCAAAAGTTTTATCAGAACATATGATAGAAAAACATCAAATTGAAATTGGTACAGCGCATACATTTCAGGGTGATGAAAGAGATATAATTCTGATATCATGGGCATATGCCGCTAATAGCTTCCCACAAAGTTTGATATTTTTGCAGAAACCGAATTTATTTAATGTAGCAATAACCAGAGCAAGATACAAAGTTATCAACTTTATATCTAAAAACCCGAGAGAACTTCCTGAAGGAATTCTCAGAAGTTATTTGGGAACAGTACAAGAGTATGAAGACAGATATGAACTTAAACAAAAAGAAGAGTTTAATGAAAACATATACAAAAATTCATTTGAAAAAGAAGTTGCAAATGCATTTCGTGAACTTGGACATAAAGTATCCTGCGGGGTTGATATTGCCGGCTTAAGTGCTGATTTGGTAATTGATGACAGATTTATTGTAGAATGTGACGGAGTTGAAGATAAAACAGTATGCAGAGTTACCAATATGAAAAAACAGGCAATACTGGAAAGGAGCGGAATGAAAGTTTCACGTGTTTCACAAAGAGAGTGGCAATATTCACCAAAAGCTTGCTGTGAAAGGATTTTAAACAGTAACCAATAAAAACTGTTCTAAAAGTGAGTAAATTAACAAGTTCATATTAAACTTTTAAACCAATATTTCTATTTTTCAAGAGTTTCTTTGTCAACAAATAAAGTTCCAAAGAAACTCTTAACATAATTGCCCTAAAATAATTTTTGTACTATTATATAAGTAGAGGTGTTGTATGGAATTTTTCAGAACAAATAAAAAATTTTTTATAGGATTAATTGCTATTTCATTTATATTATGGACTGTCGGTATGGGAGTTCTGATGATGCTTCCGAATTTAGGTAATTAATTGGAGGTTTTTTTGAAAGCAAGTAAAACATTAAATATCTTAATATGTTTAGGAATATTTTTCAGTTTATTTGTGCCTCAAGCATTTGCAGAACAAAGTGTTGAAGCAAAGAAAAAACAGCTTCAGGCACAAATAAAAAAATCCAAATGGCTTGAAAGTTTGGAAACCAATAAATTATATAAAAACCAACAAAAGCTTGAAAACGCAAAATCAACTTTGGTTGAATCGGAAGAACAAGTTTTGCAGGCTCAAAAGGAATTAAACGGAATGCAGGCAAAGCTTGAAAGGGCTTCAGCTGAGTATGAAAGTTTAAATTCAGTTCTTGCCAATCACATAAGAACAGTATTCAAATCCCAAAGAAAAGCTTTTTTTGAACTTCTCATTTCATCAGAAGATATTAATATGCTTGTAGATAGGGTATATTTCCAAAAAATTATTCTTAAAGATGATTATCAGAGAATGTCATCAGCAAAGAAAAAAGCACAAGAAATTGCTTTATTAAAATACAATATAGAATCAAGAAAAAGAAATTATGAACGTTCCGTTGCATCTATAAACTCACAAAAAGCTTATATACAAAAAGCTATTGCAAAAAATGAAAGTATGATAAACAAGCTCAGAACTGACAGAGTTGCGTATAAAAAAGCGGAAGACGATCTTATAAGGCAATCTGAGCAAATTAGTAAATATATAAATAAGACTGTAAAAAATGATAATACAAATATAGCAGCTTCCGGTTTTATAAAACCTATTGGCGGAAGAATTACATCTCCGTTTGGTTGGAGAACACACCCGATATTTAACACCAGAACGTTTCATTCCGGCGTTGACATCGGAGGTCCGAATTACGGTGCAATTCAAGCCTCTAATTCCGGAAAAGTTATATTTACCGGTTGGTACGGCGGATACGGAAAAGTTGTTATTATAGAACACGGTAATATTCAAGGAAAACCAACCTCAACTTTGTATGCTCATATGAGCTCCATAAAAGCCGTAAACGGTCAAATGGTTAAAAAGGGACAAGTTATCGGATATGAAGGCACGACCGGATACAGCACAGGTCCGCATTGTCACTTTGAAGTAAGGGTTAACGGAAAACCGAACAATCCTCTAAATTATATTTAAATTAGGAACAATTAAATTGAAAAATAAAGTAACCGCAATATTAATATCAGCATTATTTGTAATGAACAGCGCATACGCTGATTCATCATTTTTTGATGCTTCCGATTATACCGGAGATGAGTTTTTCACTCCTCCTGCTTTGCAGCAAAAACAGGAAAGAGAAAGCGTCAAAAATAAGAAACATTCCGGAACACATACAATTCCTCCTGTAAAAAAATTGCGTTTAACAATTAAACAAAAATACTCTGAATACAAGCAAAAACAAAGTGAATTTGCGCCTGTAAATCCGGAAAGTGATATTTACACAAAAGAAAATACAACATCTGACTTTGCTTCACAAGATTTAAAAGAAGAATTTGATGAAAACATGATGCCTGACGGATTTGAAGCAGACGCTCAAGCAGTTGAAGAAAACGTAAAAGCAAAACATTTTTGGAAAAAATCAACACCTAAAGAAAATAAAAATATTAATCAAGAAGATACTGAAAATATAGTCTTAGACTGTGACAATATGGATTATGACACTGACAAATATTGTCTTTACGCAACAGGAAATGTCAGTGTTGAATTTGTAAAACAAAAAACAACAATCAAAGCAGATATTATTACATATGACAGAATGAATAATACTATTAAAGCTGAAGGTAATGTTCGGATTTTAAAAGGCGGACAGACAATTACCGGAGATTACATATTTGTTGATATGAATGAAGAAAATGCTTTAATAGAAAATCCGCTTACAAGAACAGCAACAATACAAATGAGAGCCAATAAAGGTTATGTATACGGGGATAAAATAGTACAGGAACAAGGTTCAATAGATGTTGAAGAATCTTTCCCGATTAATTTTTCTTCCGCAAACAGAGGCCCTCATTTATCAAACATGATTGTACCAAAAAACCAAACTCTTACAAAAGATATAGAAAAAGGAATAATTGGGTTTAATGCAAAAGAAATAACTATTACGCAAAAAGGTGATTTGGAAACAGTTGCAATAAGACACGCAAACATAAAAAAAGGAACAAAAACTGTTTTTAAAGTTCCGGCAATAAAGATATATACAAATAAAAATCACGATTATTACGAAACAAATTTTTGGGAATTAGGTTCATATAGAGGGTTAGGCGCATTTATAGGACCGGGTTTTGTATTTGAACTTCCAAAAGGCAGTGTTTTAAAAGCTATACCGATGTTGAATTATAAAGATAAAATCGGTGTAGGTGCAATTGCACGTTTCAGCAGCGGAACGAACCAAACTCAGGCTGCATATGCTACTTCAAAAGACAAAGTTCTTGTTCATGGTAAACAAGAACTTGACGATAATCTGTATTTACAATACGGCGTTAATGATTATATGCAGGAGTGGTTTTTAGGAAGAAGACGCCCTAAATACGGAGTTGATTTAGTATACCAAAAAGCATACACAAGTAATGACTTTTTATTAAAAGGACATCAGTCAGCGTATACTCACAGATTTGATGCAGGTTATTACCACGATATAGATGAAGATAAGCACTATAGAGCTATAAAAGGAAGTGATATAGGAACAACAAGATTTAAATACATGGCTGAAGCTTCACAAAATTTATTAAATTATCAAAATATTGATAAACAAACCGCTTTTTCTTTTGATGCGGTAGCACAACTTTCTGCCGCTGTATACGGAACCGGTGATACACAAGTTATAGGCAGACTGGGGCCAAGAATGCATACACAGTGGAGAAGATGGATGCAGGATGTTGGTTATTATCAATCTGTATACCATGATGATTCTCCTGTGCCTGTTTTTGATGCATACAGATATGGTAAATCTAATTTATATTTACGTGAAAGTTTGAGATTATGCAGATTTTTAACACTATCGTGGTTCAGCTCAATAAATCTCTCAAATGATTCATTTAACAATAAACATTTTCAAGAGAACGCATTTTATTTATCAGTCGGTCCTGACGATATGAAATTTCACATGGGGTATGATTTCATAAGAGATACAACGTTCTTTACAATTGAGATGATGATGGATGCCAAAGGTTCACATATAAACTACGATAAGTTAGTAATAAAACAAGATAAAAAAGCAAAAAAAGATAAACAATTTAATGAATCTGAAACAGAAGAGAACAATTTTCAACAGGATATGTATAAAGCTCCGGTGCTACAGCGTGCTGTAGTTGAAGATGTAAAGACGGTAGAAGATGTTTTATAACAGAGAAGAACTTGTAAACAAAATAATAAATATCGGCAAAAAATGCGGAGAAAAGAATTATACACCCGGATATTCCGGTAATATTTCCGCTCGCTATAATGACGGAGTTCTTATAACAACCTCAGGCTCAACAAATTCGGAATTAAGCGAAAATGAAATAGTTTACACAGGACCGGACGGAATTTCCCGCGAAGAAGGGAAAAAACCGAGCAGTGAAAAATTTTTGCACATAGGTATTTATGAAAAACGTCCTGAGTTTAATTTTATTATACACGTACACTCTCCATACTTAAGTAGTTTTGCATCAGCAGGAAAAGATTTGATGCCTCCCGTTATGGCGGAAAACGTTTTCTATTTCGGCGGAATACCTCTTGCTGAATACGCACTTCCGTCTTCAGCGGAGCTTGTGGATAATACAGTAAAATATTTTGATAAATATGATGCGGTATTAATGGCAAATCACGGGTTTGTAGTCGGCTCAAAAACACCGGAGGACGCTTATTTCAAACTGGAACTTGCTGAATCGTACGCTCAAGTCGTATTAAACACACAAATTCTCGGCGGTCCAAAAATCCTTTCCGATAATGAAGCTAAGGCTATTTTAGATTTAAGATAACATTTTAAACCTCAGATAAAAGTTTATCCGCAAGCGGATATTCAACTTTTCCGTTAAGAGTTTTGGAAACTTTTTTAATATTTTGCGCCATTGTTTCCATCTCAGAAGTCCAAACAAAATAATCGTTTACGTATTTTTCTCCTCTTTGGAAGTCGCCGCTTAATTGAACTTCTATTATTTCTTTCAGCATTTTTTGAGCAGTAGGGACCATTTTATAAATATTAATATCCAACATACCTTCAGGTGATATAGTTATTGCACCCTCTTTTATAAAATAATAGTTTTGCATAACTGAACGAACTCTGTGAGCTTGACTTAGCGTAGGTTTTGCCATCATCATATTATCAGAAGCGTAAGTAATTATTATTTGCTTTCTTTGTTCTTGATTATACATTCCTGCTTCTGTCAAAATGTCCAACATAGCGAGAGAAACCATATCAGCTTTATTTTCTTCTATAATTGATTTATATTTACCTAAACTTTCCGTTCCGGATTTAGGTCCGAGTGAATGTCCGTTTTCGTGTCCCACAGTAAACCAATGGTCAGCTTCATCGTTATAATATTTATGTAATTCCGGATTTAGAATTGCATTAAGCCTTTTTTGCAATTTTTCTTTTGCGTCATCTGATGTAATAAGACGAATTTGTCTGTGATATACATTTCTTCTTCCGCCGTTTAGTTTTTGTATTGAAAGCTTGTCATCGTTAGGAAGATTTTCTGCCAGAGTAATACCGGCTCTGTATTCTCCAACATCACCGTATACGCCTACTAAATCTACATCAACCATTGTTTGTTTACTTTCTTTGTCAGCAGAAATATTTTGAACATATTTATCATTTAAAGGCATATTTTTTGCCATTAGAGGCAAATATTTTTTTACATTTAGTATCGCATCTGTTCCTTCTTTATTAACTATTCCGACACGACCGCCAAGACAATCTTTAGCCACAGGAACTATTCCTTCTTTGTCAAGCAACTCTTTAAGTTCCGGATTTTCGTATACCGTTTCAGTCATTTCATCAGAATAATTTTCTCTTGTAATAGTAAATTCCAGAGGAGTATCCTGAAGCTCTGCCCATTTTTTATCTGCATAAGCGTCAAGCATCGGATCAGCTTCCCTAAACGCTTTTGCCTGTAATCTCAAATACTCATTAAAATCTTTATTTGTAGAAGTTTCTGCAGCTTTCTCCAATTCTGATGCCATGTATTCAAAATCTTCTTTAAAATAATCAACGTAATCTATTGCTTTTAATTCGTTATTTTCTCTGAGTACAACAGAGCGCTGGTTTAATATTTTTGAAACTTCATCTTTTTTTCCGTTTTTAAGCATTTTTATTAAAATTGCATGAAACTCATCTTTTGTTAAATCTTCCGGATAAATACCAAGCCCTTTTTTTGGTTCCATGCCGGAAACAAGCTTAATCATATGAGAATCTCTGTCCAGAGCAAAAATACCTTTTTGAGCATCAAATAATATTTTGGTTAATTTTGCATCTTCATTACCTTTTTCACACTCTTTTTCCAAAAAGCTTTTAAATGCCAAATTGTTATGATCATCTAAAATCATTTCAATTTTATCAATTCTGTGCGCTGCCTTAACCAAATGTTTCAAAGCTTCTTTATCACCTTCACTCAGACTCACGTATTCAGGAGCATCCTCTGATAACATCTTTTTTGTAGTTAAATAATCTTTGTGCGTTCTTTTTTTAAGCTCTTCTGTTGTTAATCCGAGCGTAAACTCTTTTTGCTGAATATTTACATTGTTTATCTTACTCATTTTATCAAGCTCCTTCATTAAAATATCCGAATTATTATTTTCATTTTGATTATTACTTTGATTATATTGTAAACCTTTTTGATTAATTTGTACTCGGCTGTTAATACTATTTATTCTCATAAAACTACCTCTAAAACAATTTTAAACTAATTCCAACCGGTCTGCAAACTCCAAAATTGTCCATGTTTAAAACAAATAAAAGTGCAGGAAAAAGAAAAATAGATTTTGAAGCATAAAATCGCCCACCCTCCCCATTCACCCACCTGTCCTTACAGTAATGAGTAGTGTGCGGTGTACCGCACAAAAAATTGGTTTTGCAGCTTATAAATCTGATTTTAACCGGACCTATAAGCCGGTATAGTAAACTTCAGCTATTTTTTGTAGATTTTAGTCTACCCACTAAAAAAGACCCCGCAGGGTCTTTACTTATTATGCGTATACTCGTAATGTTGGCTCAAATCCATCAGGTTCCCTTAGCCCTTCCATTTTACGGGCCAAAGGACTTCCTGCGCCCATGAGTCCTACTGTTTTTCCTGCAAATAAATTGCTGCCTTCGCTTTGCGTCCAGTACCCTTCGGTATAAGGCTGTCTAACCTGTCCCGCTTGTACACCGGTTACTGAAAGAAATGGTTTATTTGTTACTGAATAATCAAACGGATGTCCCATATATTATACCTATTTTTCTCGTTACATATATATAAAGTATTCTAAAGTGAAAAAATTGCATAAATTATAAAATTTGTTACAAAACTTTA
>CAJOPY010000043.1 GCA_905236505.1 Candidatus Gastranaerophilales bacterium | reverse complement strand
TTTGCTCCGGAATCCAAATAAGCTGAACCCGGCGCAAACAAATATTTGTCATCAAAAGTTAGCAAAAGTCCTTTATCTGTCATTTTAGAAGAGATTCCGGATAATTCACCCGCTTCTTTTAATTCTTTTATTGTTTCTTCTATTTCATTAAAAGATTCTTCTTCATACTTTGGACTTATATATTCAAGCATTAGACTCGGAATAAAAGAGTTTGCCTGCTGCTGGTCAAAAATATTTTGACTTCCGTCCATTAAAGATTGTTGACCTTCAAGTAATGTATTTTGGCTGAAAGCACTTTTTAGCGATTCTTCCAGTTTTGCAAAATCTGTTGCATCAACTTGAGCAAGCGCGTATAATACCACAAATGTGGCAAATAAAAGAGTGATAAAATCACCATATGAAACTAACCATCTTTCAAGATTTTCCGGCTCTTCCGGCGGTTTTTTTCTAGCCATTTTCCTTACCGTTCTTTGCGTCTTCTAAAATAAATGAACGCAACTTTCTTTCTATTAATACAGGGCTTTCGCCTGCTTGTATTGATAAAACACCTTCCATTATCATATTTTTGTATAAAAATACATTTTGATAAATAAACTTAATTCTTGTTCCCAAAGGAATCATAACCAAGTTTGCGGCAAACAGACCGTAAATTGTTGCTACGAATGCAACAGCAATACCTGCACCCAATTTAGAAGGGTCTGATAAGTTTTGCATAACCTGAATTAAACCTAAAACCGCACCAATGATACCTAAAGTCGGAGAATATCCGCCGAATGATTCAAAAACTTTGGCAGCGTTATGAACGTGTTGTTCAAGTTGGCTTATCTGGTTTTCCATCATTTCTCTTACAAGTGTCGGGTCTGTACCGTCGGCTACGGCACCGAGTCCAAGTGTTAAAAGCGGGTCTGAAGCGTTATTTGCTTCTTTTTCCAAAGCAATAATACCTTCTTTTCTTGCTTTGGTAGCAAAACCGCCGATTTCTGTAATAAGTCCGTCTAAATCAGTTTTTGGAGGCATGAAAACGTCTTTTAAGATTGCAAAAGCTGAAGCTAATGTTTTCGGGGGAAAGCTTAAAACGACAGCGCCTGTTGTACCGCCTAAAACGATAAATGCTGCCGTAATTTGAAGCAATTGCCCAATATTACCGCCTTCCATTGCCTGACCGGTTAATATGAAACCTATACCTAAAAATACGCCTATTACTGCAAAAATATCCATAATTATCTCCGAAAAAGTGTATACTATTCCTCTGTATATTAAACTATATTTTATTAATGAATAAATCCTATAAATAATGGATAATTGGTTTTGAAGTGAGTATGTGTACATGTTCTTATTAAAAATCAACCAAATGATTGATGTGTATTTATAAGAATATGTTTATAGTAGTGATGGGAAGAGGTAGGAGCAAGTTAATAAAATTGACTCTCTATCGCATAGAAAAACGAAAGTTACTAATTCAAAAAACTTTTGTTATTCAAAAATGGTAAGGTTAATAAAAAGAATAGAATAATCAATCTGTAAGCAGAATTGAATGTTTTTCATTTAAACCTGCTTAAAGAAAAAATTTGGGGAAATTAATATGAAAAAAATAGTAGCTGTGATTATGACAATAATGATGATTATGGGATATACTCCGGCATATGCTGCAACTGTCCGCATAATGGATATAGCGCATATTCAGGGAGTCCGTGAAAATCAACTTGTCGGATACGGTATCGTCGTAGGTTTACCAGGAACAGGTGACAACTCACGTTCAACCCAAATTACCAATAAAATGATGTTAAGAAATTTGGGAACAGTAATTGAGCAAGAAAACTATATTCAAAAAGGTGCATCAGCAGCCGTTATTGTAACAGCAAATGTTCCGGCATTTGCAAAAAACGGTGACAAAATAGATGTTACAGTTTCAGCTATGGCGGATTGTAAAAGTTTAGAAGGCGGTGTGTTGGTTCAAACAATTCTAAAAGCTCCGAACGGTGAGGCTGTAGCTGTTGCACAAGGTCCGATATCAGTAGGCGGTATTAATAAGATAGCAGGCGGTTCTTCTATGAGGAATGCAATAACAACCACCGGACGAATACCGGGAGGTGGTATAGTTGAAAGAGATATATATACAGAAATTGGTGACGAAACTTCAGTAACTCTTTCGTTAGATCATTCTGATTATACGCTTGTTTCAAGAATTGCAAGTTCTATTTCACGTGTTGCTCCGGCAAGAGCTATAGACGGAACATCCGTAAAAGTTCAAATACCGGCTAAATTCCAAAATGACAGAATTACATTTTTATCAATTTTGGAAAATTTAGAAGTTTCACCGACAGCAGAACGTGCTAAAGTTGTAGTTAATGAAAGAACCGGAACTGTTGTAATAGGTGCAGATGTAAAACTTCTTCCTGCAGCAGTTGCTCACGGTAACATTACGGTAACTGTTTCCACTAAAAACGATGTTTCTCAGCCTAACGAATTTTCAAACGGTGCGACTGTCGGATTTGAAAATTCAGATATAGAGATAAATAAAGAGCCGGGAAGATTGATAGAAATGGGAGCTAACAGCAATTT
>CAJOPY010000042.1 GCA_905236505.1 Candidatus Gastranaerophilales bacterium | reverse complement strand
AGAATGCAGGTACGGAATTAAAGAGTGAGCTTGACAGAATAGAATACAGAGAAGATTTTGAACATGTAATAAAAGAAATAGGCGGAAAAATAAATGATTTAAAACGTCGTATTTCTCAAAATTCAAAGGGTGGTATTTTCTTGCACATAGCATTATTTTTATCTTCGCTGATATGTGCGTTTGGTGTTTCAAATTATTTAACCGGACTTCCTCTAAAGGATGCCGGTTCGGTTATTCAAATGCCGACAAATATGAAATTGATTTTTGTATACGCACTTATTGTATACGGAATTGGTTTGATGTTTAAACAAGGGATATTTCATTACCTTCAAAACAAATTGGGTTATGAAACAACTACAACAAAGCTTGCCGAACAATTTATGATTGTGTTGTCTTTGGTCTTTTATGCATCTGTATATTTAATAAATGTTTTATATTATATATCGCCCAAAACATTTCCCGTTTTTGCGGTTTTAATATCATTATTCTTTGTCGGAACATCAATTACACTTGCCCTTGCTTGCGGTTATTTTAAGAATGCAGGTACGGAATTAAAGAGTGAGCTTGACAGAATAGAATACAGAGAAGATTTTGAACATGTAATAAAAGAATATCAGCAATGGATAGAAAGATATACAAATACTTTGAGTCCTGCAAAAATCAGAAATATTAAAGACAAGCAGTTTATGCTTCAGATAAAAGCTTTTTCGGAGATGATATTAGGTTTTATTACGGCTCCGTTTTTGGCTTACGCTGTATCAAATACTTTGGCAATGTGTTTTCCTGAGGCTGCGGGCTGGGTAAGAATATCCGGTTTAAGACTTAGTCCTGTATTTTTAACACTTGCGACCTTTTTAATAATATTTGCGTTTTTTGCATTCACAAATGCATTTTTAAACGGCAAAAAAATAGCAGGTTCTTCTGTTATAAAGCAAGACGGATTTAGTAATTATCTTCAACACGGTGTTGAGATATACGGAATAGAAGGTGTAAACAGATTAAACAGAGATATGCGCCGTTCATTTTTAATAGGATGTGTAATTATAGGTATTGAAATTACAATGAATGCATCGTATTTTATGGGTGAACTTGGCGGAGATTTGGGCGGAATGATAACTGCTTCGCTTGCGGCTCTTGTTCCGACGGCTTTGTTGATTGCTGAAACATATATGTTAAGTTCCACTCAATTTGAATCATTTACGTGTGAAGAAGTTATTGCAAAATTGGACAGAATTTAAGCATTTTGTTTTAAGTTAATAATCGGACGAAATCTTAGATTTCGGAGTTATAGAAATGAAGTTAATATTACAAATACTGTTTTTAATATTTATAGTTGCAACTTTTTTTGTATGCACGGTGAAGCCGGAGTTACACAAGACTGTAATTGTATATAATTCGGATTATACTCTTGTGACAGAAGAGGAAGTTAAAACAGAAACAAAAGAGATTCCGATAACCGAGAAGGTAACAACTCCGAATATTAAAACCACAGTATCGGAAAACAATGTTATACCAAAACAAAATACTATAAAAGCTGTGGAAACAAAATCAATAAAAAATGTTCAAAAACCTGTTACCCAAAGAGTAACGAATTCACAAAAGACCGAAGCGACAAAAGATACAAAAACAGTAACCAAAGACGTTTTAGTCCCAAAACAAAATTCTTCCGTAAAAAAAGAAGAAATAGTACCTCAAAAGATAACGGAACAAAAAAAAGAATTGCAAAAAGAGGTAAAACAAATCCCCAAAACCCTCACTCAACAAGAAGAAACTATAGCTTGGAACAAATGGCGTTCTGTTCTGACAAATCAAATAATGCAAGATACAAAGCTGCCAAAGCTTCCAAACGGTGTTTTGTTTAAATTTTCATTTACGGTAGATAAATTCGGTAAAATAACGAACGTTCAGACAGGAGCGGATCCTTCTAATTATACTCCGTATGCAATACAATACATAGCACCGGTAATACGTTCTTATCAAGGGCGTTCAATATTGGAATTTCCCGAAGGTACATTAAGAACAACAACAGACGTAACAGGGAAGTGGAGAATATCGGATACTCAAAAATACAGTACTCCTCAGGATTACAATGATATAGAAAAGATTAAATATTGATATCTTAAATCTTTTATTAAAAATAATTTTGTTATAGAATAGTAACAAAAGGAGTTTTATTTGGGAAAGATTGTAACTCAGGAAGAGATAGAAAGAATTGTAAGGGAAGGCCAAGTGCAGGGTAAAACATATTCTGCTACAAACGGCTGTTTTGATATTTTGCATGTAGGTCATGTAAGATATTTACAAAAAACAAAATCGCTTGCTGATTATTCTATTGTAATGTTAAATTCTGATTCTTCCGTAAAGCTTATAAAAGGTGATTCACGTCCTATAAATAATGAAAACGACAGAGCGGAAATATTAACAGCTTTGAGTTGTGTTGATTATGTGGTATTATTTAAAGAGAAATCTCCGGCGGAATTATTGGAAAAAATAAAACCGGATATTTATACGAAAGGTGCGGATTATACATTAGAAACGCTGCCTGAGAGGGATATTGTAAAAAGAGCAGGTATCAAGGTAGAATTTATTGAATTTGTTCAGGGGAAATCAACTACTAATATAATAAATAAAATAAATAGTTAAATAAGGAGTGTATTATGAAAACATTTACATTGGAACAAATTGCACAAATAACAGGAGGTATGCTTACAAAAGCATCTGATGTCGGTATTACGAAAATAGCGCCTCCGCTTTTGGCAGATGAAACAACTTTGGCATTAGCACTTGGTGAAGATGAAATTAATAACCTTTCTTTAACTAAAGCAAAAGCTGCGCTTGTTCCATTGGGAGTTAATATAGACGGTTTTTCAACAATAGAGGTTGAAAGACCTCGTCTTGCAATGATGAAACTAATAACAATGTTTTATGAAGAGCCAAAAGTGAATAGCGGTATTCATCCGACAGCATCAGTCAGCCCGACGGCAAAGATTGGTCAAAATGTTTCAATCGGTCAAAATGTAGTGATTGCAGACAATGCTGTCATTGGCGACAATACAAAGATACTTGCAAATTGTTATATCGGAAATGATGCAATTATCGGTAGTGATTGCTTTTTCCATCCTTGTGTAAATGTTAGTGACAGAGTAAAAGTAGGAAATAAAGTTATTTTGCATCACGGAGTTTCTTTAGGTGCAGACGGATTTAGTTTTGTAACAGAAAATCCGAATAATATAGAACAAGCAAGAAAAGACGGTGAAATAAAAGAGAATGACGTAGAACAGGTAATATTTAAAATTCCGTCAATAGGCTCAGTAATAGTTGGAAATAACGTAGAGATAGGTGCAAATACTTGTATTGACAGAGGAACAATAGAAAATACAATAATCGGTGATAATACAAAAATAGATGACTTAGTTATGATAGGTCATAATTGCCGCATAGGTAAGGGTTGCATGATAGTTTCGCAAGTCGGTATAGCAGGAAGTTGTGTTATAGGTGACAGAGTTGTAATAGCAGGTCAAGCCGGACTTGCGGATCATATATCTATAGGAAGTGATACTATTATAGCTGCACAAGCCGGAGTTTCAAAGAGTTTTCCGGAAAAATCAATTGTAGTGGGTTCACCTGCTGTTCCGAGAAAAGAGTTTATAAAGCAGTTAAAAATAATGAAAGATGCAGGCGATTTAATTGCAAAGTTCAAAAAGTATGAACCGCTTTTAAAATCTTTTGAAGAAAGCGTAAACGAAGGGGCAAAGGTATAACAGGGAATATTTTTGCAGTACAAATATGATTACAATAAAACAGGAGATAAAAACATCAGGAAATACCTTAATGAAGAACCTCAATTGCGAGGTTCTTATTAAGCCTTCCGACTCGGGAAAAATTCGTATTTTTTCAAAAGATGCGGATAAACCTTTTGATGTTTGCATTGAAAACCTTTATAAAACAGATCATTGTGTTACCTTGTGCAGTAAAGATAAACGGACTCTATTGGGTGATTACAAATATAAGGTTATGTTGTGTGAGCATTTTAATGCAGCATGCGCAATTACCGGAATAAATTCTTTGGATGTTTATTTATCAGAAACAGAGATGCCTATATTTGATGGTAGTTCTAAAGTTTGGTGCGATTTATTTAATCAAGCCGGAATAGTCGGAAAGAACAAAGATTTTTATACAGTAAAAGAGCCTGTGTATTATTTAAACGGAAAAACTTCTTTGGTAGTTCTTCCTGATAAGGAGCTCAGAATTACTTATGCCGTAAATTATGAACATCCGGATTTAAAAAATCAATGGGTTACGATGGATAATAAAAACTTACAAGAGATAACAGAGGCAAGAACATTTGGTTTTTATAAGGATTTGGCAAAGTTTCAAGCTTTGGGATTTGCAAAAGGTGTTACTATAGATAATACTGTAGGCCTGAAAGATGAAGGGTATACAACCGAGCTTCGCTCCGAACATGAGCCAATCAAGCATAAGATATTGGACTTGTTGGGCGATTTCAATTTAACCGGCATATCACCATTGAATATGAAAGTTCAGATACTTGCAAAAGAAGCGGGACATGCTGTTCATTGTAAAGTTGCACAGGAACTTAAAAAGAAATTAATAAAAATATAATATAAGGAGTAAAAAATGACAGAAGAGATGAAAGAAGAAGTTTTATCGTTTGATACAGTGCAAATTATGGAAATGATACCTCACAGATATCCGTTTTTATTGGTAGACAGAATAACGGAATGTATTCCGGGTAAATATTCAAAGGGGTATAAAAACCTTACTATGAATGAAGAATTTTTTCAGGGGCATTTTCCCGGTAATCCGATAATGCCCGGAGTATTGCAATTGGAAGCAATGGCACAGTGTTCGGCTCCGATATTGATGTGCTTACCTCAGTATAAAGGAAAACTTACTTTATTTGCCGGAGTGGATAATGTAAGATTTAAAAATATAGTTCGTCCCGGTGACAGATTTGATATGCATATAGAGATGCTAAAAACGAAGGGCCCTATAAGCAAATGCCACGCAGTAGGTTCTGTTGACGGAAAAATATGCGTGGAAGCAGATATGACAGTTGCTTTAAAATAAAAAATG
This sequence comes from Candidatus Gastranaerophilales bacterium, assembly GCA_905236505.1. Classification (GTDB taxonomy): domain Bacteria; phylum Cyanobacteriota; class Vampirovibrionia; order Gastranaerophilales; family Gastranaerophilaceae; genus CAG-196. The sequence continues at coordinate 2,423 of CAJOPY010000042.1, read as the reverse complement.
TAAAAATATGCAGATTTATATAAGCCTAAAAGTAAGTTATAACATGCTTTTAGGCTTAAACTTTTTAATATGCGTATCTGTCTATAATAACCCAACAATCATCAGCAGAAAGACAAGAACAAGATTTGTCAGCAGCTTCTCCCGTGTAACTCCAGCTAAAATCTTCTAACGGTGCTGTTATAAGGGATTTAGGGTTTGTGTTATTGCTATCAATGTTACTTCTTATAATTGCGTTATACGTGAATGGAGTATCGTCAATGGTATCATTAACTTGACTAGTGGAACAAACAGTTCCTGAAGAACCTTTGTTTGTAGCTCCGTAGTATCCCCAAGCTCGTGCTTTACTTATATAATAGGGATAAGACTCTGTATCGTATTCAACATTATCTTTAGTTGCGTCTGTAGTAACATGAACGACTCGTGATAAAAGATATTTAGGTTCAATTTCCGCAATTCCTATCGGAAGGACTCCCGGTTGTACATCTCCTCCGACAACAGCGAATGTAAAGATATCCGGATCCCTGCTTTCAGAGTATTCAAGAGTATTAGGACCTCTTTCTCCGTTTAGATCAGCAAAAACCAAGTAATACTTTAAAGTGGTTGAGGCATCATATGTTAAAGAGTACATTCTTGATATATAAAATTTTATACCGTTTACGGCAGTAAATTGAACATTATTATCATTAAAATCGCTTCCGGCACCGCTGCTTCCGATTGCTTTTTCCGCTTTACATTCAGCGCCGGTTGTATTTATATAATGGTCAAGAAGTTTACACAGTCTTTCCGTACCGAAATCATTTCCTACTGCGTGCACAAGATTGTTTTGTGCATCTTCATCACCAAACGGATCCAGATCAAGATGTTGCGGAAGGTAATCTGACATTGCATTATAATACACGCGGTTTAAGGTATGGAAAGTATTGGAATACAAATATTTTATCGCTTTATCATATGGTTTTATTGTAGATATAGCAAGTGTTGAAAGTATTCCTATGATACCAATACATAATATCAGTTCTGCAAGTGTAAATCCGAGTTTCTTTTTCATTAAATTTTCCTTCTTATTATTTATTAAGAATTACTATCTCCTGTTTCATCTCCGTCTTGAGGTTGTTCCGGTTCGTTTTCGGACGGTGTTTGGACAGGGCATTCTTTTTTTATTTGAGAATATGTTTTATTTGTTCTTGTTCTGTCTAAATATACTTTTGCAATTGAATCTTGCGGTACTGATAATTTACCTTCTTTTGACATTAAAATTGTAAATCTGTCAGGAGCTGTACAATTATTCTCATTTTCAGTGCAATTTTGACCGTTGTTATCACCGCTTACGTCAACGGTAATTCTGTGATTTTCATCACCTCCGTTTCCGAAATTAGCATCCGGAATAGTCCACCTTATACCGTCTGTTGTAACAAAAGACTTATTTGTACCACAACTTTCAGTTATTGTGTTCATTCTGCTTGCAACATTTTGACATAATTGTGTTGAATTGTCACTGAAACCTGTATCATCAAAATCCGGATACAGACTTTCATCTTGGATAAGCTCAACAAGCGCTCTTCCTAAAAGCATGTACGCTTTTTTTAGCATAACCTGTTCTTGATTCGGCCTGTTATTATTGATAACCGGTATTGTAAGCGCCGCTACAATACCTATTGATAGAACTGTAACAAGCATTTCTGCTAAAGTAAAACCTGCTTTATTTTTCATAATATTCCTTTTTAATAATGATATTCACCTGTATAATACGGAGAAACAGTACCATAAGGTTCAATGTTAGGTTCTGCTGTTCCATATGTACCGTTATTAAGCGGCTCTGTTGTTCCTTGAGGTTCGCAAGGTGGTGTAGATGATGTTTGGCCATAATACGGTGTTGGTTCCTGCTCTACTTGTTGGCTCGGATCCGGTGTAGAATTTGGATAAAGATTTTCATAAGAACCACTTGGTGACGTATAAGAGGACGCAGATGGATCTGTTTGCGGATACTCTGAAACAGCAGGATCAGTCTGTTCCGGAATAGCAGCAGAAATCTTCGGATTTGATTTTGCTGCACATATTGCTTTTTGTACGGCAGCATAAGACTTGTTTGTATCATCATGTGTCAGATAATATTCTGTGACTGTATCATTTGCTGCAACATACAGATATCCGTTTTTTGTCATGTTAATCTTAAATCTATCCGGCTTGTTGCAAGCATTATTTGTCGGTTCACAATTATCGCCTCTTGTTCCGTCAACATCTATTGTTATTTCTTGAGCGTCATTTCCCGAAAATGTTGTAATCGGCATGTACCAAGCTACGCCGTCTGGGGTTGTAAAACTCGGACGAGCTTCTTCGCCTTCAGCAAGAACTTGAGGAACGCAGCCGCTATCGTCTGCAGCATTCATTCGTTCAGCCATAAGTCTGCAAAACTTACGTGCTTT
>CAJOPY010000041.1 GCA_905236505.1 Candidatus Gastranaerophilales bacterium | reverse complement strand
TATAAAACTGGTATGATAGGTTATTAAAAAGTAAACATTAAAAAAAAGCCACTTATAATGTAGCTTTAATAAATGGTACCCCCAAGCGAATTCGAATCGCTGTCTACACCGTGAAAGGGTGTTGTCCTAGGCCTCTAGACGATGGGGGCCTGTCACAAATTCTATAGTATCAAATCAAGTTCAATTGTCAAGCATTTTGAAAAACAATAGTTAAAAAGATGCATATGAACCTATAACTCTTACACCCTTAGTAAAAGGAACCAAATCATTTATTAGTTTTCGGATTATTTCATCATCTTCGTGTCCGTCAAAATCAATAAAAACGGCTTGTTCATTTTCATTATTATTCATCATTTTTGAATTTATTTGAGTAATATTTATGTGATATTTTACAAAAATCTGTACTATATCTAATAAAGCACCTTGTCTATCGTTCAGAAATAGCACGATGCTTGTTTTATCTTTGCCGGTCGGATGTGTAACAGAATCACCGATGACAATAAACCTTCTGTTATTATTTTTAAAATCTTCTATATGTTCTTTTAGTATATTCAAATTGTATATTTCGGCTGTTTTATGTGTGCCTATTATTGAATATGTGAGATTATAGCTGCTTAAAAGTCGGGCGGAGTCATCCATGCTTTCCGCTATAACAACGTTTAATTGACGCGGCATTTCATCTTTTATAAATGTTTTACATTTTGCAAGAGCATTCGGATTTGCAATTAGTCCGGTGATGCTGTAAAACTCTGTTGTTTTTGACAGAATACAATCATTTACCGGAATAATTGTTTCGGCTAGAATTCTGATATTCTGATTTTTTGTTTGAATGAGATTGTCTATTGTTTCTCGTATAATTCCTTTATATGTCGTTTCTACCGGCAAAATCGCTATTGCATTAGAATTTTCATCAACGTAATCTATGCATTCTTTTATTCCGTTTAGCGAACGCTGATACAAGAATAAATCATTATGTTTAAAAAGTTTGTCCTTTGCTATTTCAGAATAGCTTCCGCCCATTCCCAAGCACACTACTTCATTAAAATTTTCGTACATAAAAACTCCCGTTTCCTTTATTATACATAAAATAAATATTTAATAAAACCGGAAATTATGCGGAATAAAATACTAAAATACACGCCAAATTGATTCAAAATAGTCTGTAATAGATTTAGACTTATCTTCTATTCCGTAAGCTTCCTTTTCAAGTAGTTGTTCTCTATATCCTACAGGATCAACTTCCGGTGAAATATAATTTTTTTCGTTTTCCAGATATTTTAGACCTTGTTTATAATTTTCACTGTTTTTATCAAAAGGTTTAAATTGTCCGAAAATTTTGTTAAGATTTTCTTTTATGGTGTTACGGTTACCTACATTTACAACTAAATCAGAACCGTTTTTTGCTTCTTCTATATATTCTTCTATAAGCTGTTTTGTTTTTTCTTCTGTTTCATTCCAACTTTTGGCTAAGTTTTTTAATTTTTCAGGTTCATTTAAAATGTTTTCAAGAGTGGTTATTGCTTTTTCGCCGTTACGCAGATTAAATGCATTTATAAGCTCTTCAACGTTGGTTCTGTATGCATATTCAGATTGTTTTACATGTTGAAATTCGTGCATCATTGTTACAAAAAGTTCACGTTTGTCCATCGGTGTAAGTTTATGTCCGTCAGGAACTCTTGGGTATACTTTTAGTATTCCTCTGGACGGAAGCCATGAGCCTTTATCAAGTTGATTTAACAGTGTGGATAGTTTGTTATCCTTTAATTTAAAAATCTCAAGTTTTATCTCTGAAGCTTCATATCCGTAGTCTTTTTTTATCTGTTCAAACATTTTCTTACAAAATTCATTAGTATCGTCTATTTTAAATAAATCTTTGTATCTTTTTGCAATATTTGACGCTTCTTCTTGTGTGATGTCGCGTCTGAAAATTTCTGACAAATCCTTTGTAATTTTTTCTAATGTCGGTTTGTTTAAAGCTCTCTTGCCGACAATACATCCATAAACTGCTGCGGCTGTTCCGCTGAGTCCAAGCAGCCATTTTAAACCTTTGGACATTTTTTTGTTAGTTTTTATTTTATTTTCAGCAGAAATCTCTACAATGTCAGGCTGAGTATCAATATTTTTTGATGATACCCCTCTAAAGCTTGTATTTACTGGGTTTTGGGTTTGCGGGGGGGGGTAACCCTATCGGAGTATGAATTATAAGGCATTGTGTCTTGTGAAAAATTTCTGCCGTTATAATAACTTAATAATTTTTCATTGTAACAAATGCTGTCTGTCGGATAAATTGTCATAACAAATCTCCTATTTTACTAACCTTTATATTTATTAAAAGTAATTTAATTCTTAATAATTGCTAAACTTTTTCGTTTTAATTAACAAAAGTTTACAAATTGGATATGAGCAAGTTTAAGCAAATATGGAATATTTTCAATTCTTGATAAATATTATTGATTCATTTTATAATAAATAAAAAGGAGAAAAATTTATGTTGAGCGGACCGTTTTTAGACAGGAATTGGATGGGAGAAAATAAAGATTATCAATCGGCTGATATTATCATGCTGGGATTGCCTTTTGACGGTACTGTTTCGTATAGACCCGGATCAAGATTTGCGCCGGAACAAATAAGACTTGCAAGTTGGGGCTTAGAAGAGTATTCTCCTTATTTTGATAAGCATTTGGATGAATGTAATTTTCACGATGCCGGTGATTTAGAGTTTCCGTTAGGAAATACTGTTAAATCTTTAGATTTAATTGAAAAAAACGTAAAAGAAATATATAAAGACGGGAAAAAAGTGTTCGCAATCGGCGGAGAACATTTGGTAACTTTGCCTGAAATAAAAGCTGTGTCGGAATTTTATGACAATCTTGCAATTGTTCATTTTGATGCTCATACTGATTTAAGAGAAGAGTATTTGGGCGAACAATTGTCACACTCTGCTGTTATACGACATTCCGGTAAAATTGTCGGTTTTGAAAATATAAAACAAATCGGAATACGTTCCGGTATGAAAGAAGAATTTGAATTAATGAAGAAATACAACACAAGGGCTTTAAAATATGAAGATTTAGATATATTAAGAGATAAAAATATATTTGTTACCGTAGATTTAGATGTTTTAGATACATCAATAATGCCGGGAACCGGAACTCCTGAAACAGGCGGACTGACTTTTGCGGAACTTATAGGTTGGTTTAGATATTTAAAAGATTTTAATATTATAGGAGCGGACGTTGTTGAACTGGCTCCTGATTATGATGCCAGCGGAGCTTCAACTGCAGTAGCAACGAAAGTTATCAGAGAATTATTAATGATTATGTAGGGCTTAATTTATGAAAGTTTGCTTTATTCCGATAGATAACAGGCCTGTATGTTACAATTTGGTAAAGGATATTTGTGATATAGATGAGGATATAGAACTTTATATTCCGCCAAGAGAGTTTTTGGGAAGTCTTACAAAATATGCGGATACGGAAGCTTTGTTTGATTGGCTTAAAAATAATTCTGAAGCGGATTGTATGGTTTTGTCTTTGGATACGTTAGCATATGGCGGTCTTATTCCTTCAAGAAGAATTACAGACAGTTATGAACAAATCAAACAAAGGCTCTATATTTTAAAACCGCTTCTGGAAAATAAAAAAGTGTATGCTTTTTCCAGTATAATGCGCATTTCAAATAACAATATTAATGAAGAAGAGAAAGAGTATTGGAAAGATTGGGGAAAAGAAATTTTCAGATATTCTTATGAATCTGAAAAAAGCGGAAAAAATGTGTCAACAATCGTTCCGCAAAAAATATTGCAGGATTATATTGATACTCGTAAACGAAATTTTGATATAAATAAGTTATATTTGGAGTGGCAGAAAGAGGGTTTATTTGAAACTTTAATTTTTTCCAAAGATGATTGTGCCGAATACGGTTTTAATGTTACAGAAGCACGACAACTTGAGATTTTGGGCGGAAAAACAAAAACAGGTGCGGACGAAATTCCTTTAATGCTTTTATCAAGGGCAATAAATAAAGATATAAGCATTTTTCCGGTATACGCTGAAGAGGAATGCAAAGAGCTTATATCCAATTATGAAGATGTGTCGGTAGAAAAATCTGTCTTGGGTCAGCTTGAACTTGGCGGTTTTAGCGTTGCTAAATCAGAAGATAGTGCCGATATAATTCTTTTTGTAAATAATTTTAAAGAAAAACAAGGTGAACTTGTAATGGGTTGGGAAACAGAACCATATAATAAAAAGTTTATTCCTTACAAAAAACCTTACGCAGTAGCCGATGTAAGATATGCAAACGGAGCTGATAATAATCTTGCAGAAGAATTATTGAGTAATGAATTGCCATCTTTCGGATATTCCGCTTGGAATACAACAGCAAACACATTAGGGAGCTTGCTTGCTTCAATAAAAATAAAATATAAAGCAAAAAAATATAATGATAATGCATACAAAAAATTGCAGCTAATAAGGTATTTAGATGATTGGGCTTATCAGGCGAATGTTAGAAACATGATAGAAAAACCTTGTGATATTAAAAACCTAATGCAGCCATATGAAGATATATTGTGCCGGAAACTTAAATACAATCCGAAAAACATAAGTTATAGCCATATCTGGAATAGAAAATTTGAAGTTGAGATAAGCGTGGAGTAAAAATGGTGATTTCTATCACGATTTATTAGCTAATGAGTTTGCGGAAAAAACTCAAAATTGACAGATTTTTGAGGTTTTTTCGCAAGCGACATAAGGTGTGTGAAAGCTAAGACTCATATAGTCCGGCTTGAAACAGTTCCTGCGAGTCTGCGAGAAAAATTTGTAATTTTTCCGCAGACTCTAATTATGTTATTTTTACTTGTTTCAAAATTTTCTCTATGCTATATTTATTAATGTGTCTATTAATAAATTCTGGAATGTAGGAGAAAATAAATGACTGAAACAATGACATCAAAAGTTGATTTCAAGGTCATTGATGACATTTTGAAATCATACGAGTACAAAAAATCGTATTTAATTGCGATGCTTCAAAAAGTGCAGGAAGTTTACAGATATCTTCCTGAAGATGCAATGACTTATATCGGAGAGCATGTTGACGGCTTGTCACCGGCTACGGTTTATGGTGTTGCAACTTTTTATGCTCAGTTTTCTTTAGAACCAAAAGGTAAATATGAAATCAGAGTATGTGACGGAACAGCATGTCACGTTCGCGGTTCAATGCCTGTTTTAAACGCTATAAGAAACAAATTAAATTTGAAAGAAGGACAAACAACTTGTGAAAACGGCTTATTCTCTCTTGAAATAGTAAGTTGTTTAGGTGCTTGCGGTTTGGCTCCTGTGTGTGTTATCAACGATAAAGTTTATCCTCAGATGACTTCTGATGCTATCAGTACAATTCTTGATACACTTATTAAAGAAGAAGGCGGGGGGGAAAAATAATGACATTAAATATAGATATTAAGCAAGAGCAAAATAAAGCTCAAGAGCATATAAAAGAGCAAGGATTAAGAGTGCTTGTTTGTGCGGGTACCGGTTGTGTGGCAAACGGTTCTTTAAAGGTAATTGAAAAATTCAGAGAGTTGGGTGCGGATGTATCTGCGCTTACTGATTATGACAAAATGACTATCGTTCCGACAGGTTGTCACGGTTTTTGTGAACAAGGTGTTTTGGTTATTATTCCTGATAAACACGTTACATATGTAAAAGTAAAAGAATCGGATGTAGAAGAAATATACGAAAGTCATATAAAAAACGGAACTCCCGTTGAAAGACTTTTATATACAGATCCGAAATCAGGTGAGCATGTTCATAAAAACGATGATATTAATTTTTATGCAAAACAAACAAGAACAGCTCTTAAAAACTGCGGAAAAATTAATGCGGAATCAATAGAAGAAGCAATTTCCGTAAGAGGATATGAAGCGTTAGCAAAGGTTATAGAAGAAAATAATCCGGACGGAGTAATAGATGTAATAACAAAATCAGGATTAAGAGGAAGAGGCGGCGGAGGTTTTCCGACCGGCATGAAGTGGAAATTCACGGCAGCAAACAGAGGCGGAAAATCATATGTAGTTTGTAACGGTGATGAAGGTGATCCCGGAGCATTTATGGATCGTTCGGTAATGGAAGGTGATCCGCACAAACTTCTTGAAGGTATGGCAATTGCCGGTTTTGCAATTGGTGCAGATGAAGCTTATATATACGTTCGTGCAGAGTACCCTCTTGCAATAAAGCGTTTAAGAAAAGCTATAGCAGATGCTGAAGAGAAAAATTTCTTAGGTAAGAATATAATGGGTAGTGATTTTTCATTCACTATTCACATCAAAGAAGGAGCAGGAGCTTTTGTTTGCGGTGAAGAAACAGCTTTAATAGCTTCAATAGAAGGTGAAAGAGGAATGCCTCGTCCGAAACCGCCATTTCCTGCTAATAAAGGATTATTTGGAAGACCTACTCTTATAAACAACGTAGAAACTCTTGCCAATGTTCCTTTAATTATTTTAAATGGTGCGGAATGGTTCTCTTCAATGGGTTGTGAAACTTCTAAAGGAACCAAAACGTTTGCATTAACAGGTGAAGTAAATAATACCGGTCTTATAGAAGTTCCGATGGGAACAACATTAAGAGAAATCATATTTGATATCGGAGGCGGAATAAGAGGCGGAAAGAAATTTAAAGCAGTACAAATCGGCGGTCCGTCAGGCGGTTGCTTAACAGAAGAACATTTAGACATCTCTATGGACTATGATTCTCTTATCAAAGCAGGTGCAATGGTCGGTTCAGGCGGTCTTGTAGTAATGGCTGAAGACACTTGTATGGTTGAAGTTGCAAGATTCTTTATGAACTTTACAAAAAATGAATCTTGCGGAAAGTGTGTTCCGTGTAGAGAAGGTACAAAGAACATGCTTAAAATCTTAGAGAAGATTGTAGCAGGTAAAGGTGAAATGGAAGACCTTGACAGATTGGAACAATTAGCATTAACCGTAAAAGACGGTTCTTTATGCGGTCTTGGTAAAACTGCTCCAAATCCTGTGCTTTCAACATTAAAATACTTTAAAGATGAATATATTGCACATATTCGCGATCACAAATGCCCTGCAGGTGTTTGTACCGCTATGAAGAAAATTACAATCGATCCTGAAAAATGTAAGGGTTGTACAAAATGTGCAAGAACTTGTCCTGT
>CAJOPY010000040.1 GCA_905236505.1 Candidatus Gastranaerophilales bacterium | reverse complement strand
TTATATTATTACCTGATTTTAATGCTGTTAAAATTTGATTTTTAGCCTTGTCAAACGCCTGTGATAAAGGCTCATTAAGATTAATTATATTTGTTATAGTTTTAAAACAGGTTTCATAAGGAAATACAGTTACAGGTATAATATATCTGTATAATTTTATTGCATGAGCATCAACCCCACCAATAGCAGGTATTACCTTATCATTATTTTTATTTAAATCGTCCCACCATTGTAGTGTTTCTTTTGGAGGAGAGGTTATTAAATTATGTTTTTTAAAATAAGCATAAGCTAAGCTGAATATGTTTTTGTCGGACATATTATCGCCCCAATTTGAAAACCAATTCCATATCTCAATGCCGTCCGGAATAATAGTTTTATCCGACCAAATTAACGGCTTCCATTTGTTATTTCTGTTTATACCTTCATCAGGATGAGCCGCGAAACCAAAACCGCCTTGTTCTCTTACATTTATTATATTTTTCTGCGGATCATCATCCGGTAAAATGCAATCAGTTATTCCAAGTGCGAGATAATGACTGTTATTCTCAGGAGTAATCTCTTCACCTTTTATAACATAAACATCGTTATATATTCCTTCTTCGCAAGAAAAAGAATTATGGTCGGTTATAATTATCCAATCTAAACCTGCCTTATGAGCCTTTTTACTGATTGAATATATATCTCCCGTTCCGTCTGACAATCTGGTATGAATATGTATCGCTCCGGAATACATATATGTATCAACTTGTTTGGTAACAGTTTTATACATTTATAAGTTTTTCCTTGTGTTTATCAGGTTCATGTGATGAAGAATTTTTATTTAATTCAACAGCTGTGTGTAATAAATTTATTACATTTTGATCATTTAATAACTTACGTTTTTTACGAATTATCATATCTACAAAAGCTTCAAGACGAGTAACAAATCCGGCCTCACCTGTATGCTCATCAATATTTAAGTGAATCATAGGTATATTCATATCTTTTGCGTGATGCTGAATTTCATCTACCATCAGAGAATCCGGACCGCATCCAAATGCAGAGAGCGCAATAACACCGTCTATTTTTTTATTTAGCATACAATATGCGGCTGTTCCGGTTAGTTCCAGTTCATTTGCCCAATATTGTATTTCTCCGATACTATTTATGGCATTTTTAGCATTTTCTCTTGTTACATTAAGCGCTGTATATGATTTTACGCCCATTTTTTCAAGTTTTTTTATTAAATTTAATGAAATTCTTTCATCATATAAATTGTATCCATGTGCCATTATAACAACAGATAATGGTTTTACAACTTCAGGAGATTTTTGCTCCGTTATACCCTCTATCGCATTTTTTAGCGATTTTTCAAAGCTAAATCCAGCCTGCCCCATTTTATAAAAGTTATTATAAACTTCCCAACCTCGCTTTATAGCGGATTTTATAAGTTCATCATTATATATATCAAATTCTTTTGCAATATTATAACAAAAATCTTTAAAAGATATACCTTCAGTCTTATTTATCTCCGGATCAATAATTTTTATCGGAGCATCAATGACATTTCGGATAATCTCCGGTAATCCGCGTATTTTGCTGCAATTATTAATTTTATATTCAGAGGATTGAAGAGAAGGAACAAAAATTGTATTACAACCTTTTTTTACAAGATTTATAACATGTCCTACAAAAACTTTTACGGGTAAGCACGTATCGGATACAACATATTTTGTACCTTCGTTTATAATATTACTTGTAGTTTTATCTGATAATATAATATCTATACCTAATTCCGTAAAAAAACCGTAGTAAAACGGATAATTACAATAATATGATATAGCTCTCGGTATTCCTATTGTATAATTTCTTTTATTTTCAAAACTTTCCGTATTCATATTTTATTTTTTTAATTAACTATAATCTTAATTTACATCTGCATAGTGCACAAAATAATTTTATCACGAATAATTCTTAAATTTGTATATTTATAAATTTTTGTTAAAATTTTTATAAAATTGTAGACAATTGGCTAATCACATTAGAGAAGCTATGTATTTTGCAACCCCTTCTCCCATTGAAAAACAAGAAGGTATAATTCTTAACGCAGCTTGAGCTTCATATTCTGCCGATAAACATCTGCCTATAACAAATAAGTCATCTTTTACAATTAATGAATCCAGCGGAAGTTGATATTCATGATTAATTTTCTGCAGCACAGATGAATTTTTTTTGTCGGAATGAATATCAATCGGATATGATGAAATTACTACCGGATAATCAAACTCTTTTCCGTTTATTAAGTCATCTTTTGTGTATACATATTTACCTTTTACTCGTCTTGAAACTCTTACACCAAGCGAATTTGCAATATTTGATATATAAGCTTTTTCAAATCCCGGTAAATACTTCTTACAAAACACAGATAACCTAAGTATACTTTCTCTGCCTTTTATAAGTGCGTCAGAATATGATAAATCGGCATATATTATTCTTGGGCAGTTAAAGCCAACAGAATCAGGAGTTCCGGCTACAGAAAATATCTGAAAATAGTTCGTATCTTCCTCTTTTAATATATGCTTTGCTATGGCATCTTCAAATAAAGGCCTTAAAGCCCAGTTTATTGCTGTATCCCAAGTATATGCAGTAGAAAAGTATGTGTAATCACCTATTTTACATACTGTTGTAACATCACGATTTTTATCAAAATTGCTTATCCACTCTGCAAATACTTTTGCATCAACACCGGACATATTAAATCTTAAATTTATCGGTTGATTTTTATTTTTATTTTCCAAAAATTCACAGTTTAAAAGTTCACAAATTTTTGCATCGCCTGTTGCGTCAACAATGTATTTCGCTTCGTTATATACCAATAAACCATTATTGGAAAACAAATTGTTATTTTCATATATCGTAACGTTATATGGTAATAACAATTTGTTTTTCTTTTTTATTGATTTTATATATGAAGAGAATTTTATATCTACACCGACACCTTTCAGCATTTTGTCAAGGATAATTTTTGTAAGCTCAGGGTTAAACCACCCTTTATTACCGTCACAATACGTAATTGCACCGTTAATCATTTCTAAGTTTGAATATAAATCATTAAAAAAATCAGTGTTAATTGCATTTTCCGACGTTTTCATTGCGGGAAATACGAGCGAAGAAGTAATTGATCCGCCCAGATAATTGTTTTTTTCCACCAGAAGTACTTTTAAACCTAATTTGCCTGCTATATATGCACAAGCACAACCGGCTGTACCGCCTCCGGCAATTATTACATCATATTTATTCTTCATCGGATTCTTCACTCCTAAGTGATCTTAATTTCATGTATTTTGAAGAACTCAACAGGTTGCTGTGTCTGAATTCATACTCTCTGAGCTCCATAATTTCTTTGGCAGAAAATGCCAAGTTAGGATCATGATAAGGTATACCTGCCTTAGTATTGCATAATCCTATTTCGTAATTATTTAAAGGATATTTTATGCGAGATTTATCTTTTGATGCAATTGTTCCCATATATTTTTCGGTTTTGTCATTATAAATTTTGCCGACATAAAAACCGTTTTCTAAAAATGTGTTTCGGATTTGTGCGGAATTAGAATATGTTAATATAACTCCTGTGTCATTAAGATGTTCTCCAAGAGCATTAATAAATTCAACAGACCACAGTTGAGGCGCTTTGGTATAAGTAAAAGCATCCAAGAATATGCAGTCATACTTATAATTTACTTGCAAAATGCTTTTTCTTGCATCATTAACCATAAAATTTACTTTGAATAGATTTTCTGCAAGCTTAAAATTAATATTTTTATTACGTTGCGATATATTCTGATAATATATATTATGTAAGAAGGTGGATAAAATGTTATCAGACATAAAATTATACCCAAAAATATGATTAAATTTGGCATATTTTATCATATTTTTGTCCAAGAATTTTTTTGTATACCGTTCTCGTATTATTTTTTTGAATTCTTTATTAAAATAATCTTTGCCATATACGTCATATAATCTGTTTAATAAAATATAATTTACGATATTATTTACTTTATACTCTTTTTCAATATGCATATTTTTAAATTTTATTTCTAATAAATCGCTTATATCTTTTTTGTTTCGCGGATAAAAAAATGAAAGAAAATTTACAAATATGCTTTTTATTTTGTAATATGTGTCAAAACAATTTAAAATATCAGGAACAATATCTGAATATATTTCTCCGGGTGTCTTTATAGTTTTAAATAACGGAGATAATTTTATTAATTCTTCATTAATATCCATGCAATCAATATTAATATAAGGATATAAAGAAATGTCGTTATTTGTACATACCGTTTCGTTATATTCCGATAAATCTTCTTTTTCTGGAAGGGTATTTTTATTGGTATATTTCGCAACGATACATTTTATTTTTTCTATTATTGTTTTTTTTCTGATTTTATTTTTTTGATTTTCAATTATAAATGTCATTAAAGCTTTTGTATTATACCCAATTCCATAACAAATATCTAATACTTTAATTTGGTTTTTTTTATTTATTAATTTGTTAATACCGGAGGGTATAACAAATTTTTCCCAAGCCTCAGTTAGTGCACCATATTTTGAATGGTACACATCTTTATCACCATACGAATACAGCCCTATTGAGCCGTCTTCTGTATAATACGGTTCATAATCCCTCATAACCCTAATTATATCAACTCTTTAGCCAAAATGCAATAAAAATCATGAATTTTCATAATTATTTGTTATCGTATGAATATATTCAAGCATTTGACTAAAATAGTTTAAATCCGCATTGCCGTTAATTATTATATCCGCTTCGCTTTTAAACGGTTTTATATATTTTTCTCCGGCAACAAGTATATATTGCCAATGTTTTTTGGCATTTTCAAGGTCTTGATTTCGTTCTGTATATGCCCTTTTCAAAAATCTTTCTTTGCGAATATCCATATCGGTTTCTACATATACTTTAATATCAAATATATTTTTTATGTCGTTATACATAGAAGCCATACCTTCAACCACAACAACTTTATTTGACTTTACAAGCCTTGCTTTTGGAACGGAAATACCTGTCCCATTAACCAAATATTCAGGTGAATATATATCAGTTCCTTCAGATAAATTTTGTAAATCTTCTTTTAAAACATCAAGTTGAAAGCTGTTTGGAGAATCTACATCATATCCGTTATCTCTTAGTGTGTCAAAACTTCCGAATTTTGCTATTAAATCTGATATATCATTGAAATAATTATCCGTTGACAGTATTGTAACCGGCAATTCTAAGTCATTAATAACATCTTTAATTTTATTACATATTGTTGATTTTCCTGACGCAGACTCGCCTGTTATACCAATCATTATTCGTTTATCCGGGTTTTGTATAAGTCGCTTGGAAAATCTTTGGATAAAATCATATTTTATATCGGTAAATATCGGTTGGTCTAATCGTGCGTCATGTGACAATAACTGTTTAAATTTTGATTGTAAATAAAACGCAAGTAATTCACGTCCGCTTTTTTGATTAAAATCCGGCTTCAAAATTTTATCTTCAGAGTTTAATTCTTTTTCTATTAAATGGGCAAAACCATTTTTATAATCTTCATTCATACTGTATTTTCTTATTATATACTTAAGACCGTTTAAGTCAATATAATAATACTATGACTCAAATAGTTCACTTATTTTATCTGCAATATCTTTCGGGTCAATTTCTTGTGTTATTTTATTTATATCTTGTGCCATTTGATATAATTTTGCAGCTTCTACTTTATCTCCGATAATTGATACCGCTCTTGCTAGATTAAAATGTGCCAAAGCATAATTAGGATTTGTGGCAACAGCTTTTCTGAATAATTCTATTGCTTTTTTTACTCTGCCTAAGTCATCTAAATATATAACACCTAAATTGTTGTATGCAATGTCATACTGGTCATTATACTTTATTGCAAGTTCATATGACTTCATTGCTTCTTCTGTATTTCCACTGCCCCAATATAAAAATCCTAAATTACAATGAATTTTTGCATTGTGTGGTTCATATTCCAATGCTTGTCTATATATTGAAAGAGCGTTATTATAATCTTCTTTGTCATAAAATGCACTACCCAAATTAACATAAATATCTATATCATCCGGAGTTAATACGTAAGCTGTTTGATAAGCAGATATTGCAGCATCAGGGTCAGATTTATTTTCCTGATATACAAACCCCATTGTCTGTGCAATTACACTTGTCCAAGACGGACTCGGATTGAGTGTTATTGCGGTTTGATAATTTGATATAGCTAAGTCAAATTCACCTTTTATATAATATATATTTGCTAAGTTTGAATATAAATCAGGAATGTTTGGAGCCATCGCTATAAGTTTATTATAAACATCTATTGCTTGATTGTAGTCACCTTGTTCTTCATATGCTCTGCATAAATGTTTATGTGCAGCGATATTAAAAGGGTCAAGCCAAATTGCCATTTTGTACTCGGTAATTGCATCCTCAAAATAGCCGGTTGATAAGTATATATCGCCTAATACACAGTATAAAGGACCAAAGCCGGGAGCTTTATCTATCGCGTTTTTATACAAATCAACAGCTAATCCGTAATTTTTGGTTTGAATAGCATAAAAACCTTTCAAAAATAAAGGTAAAAATTTTAAATAAGATATATTGTCTAATATATTATCTCTTGCAAGCTTATCAAACGGAGTAAGTATAAATGCCAATAACTTTTCTAATTTAGCCTTTAATTTTATTTTATTTTTCTTAGAAGATGATGCATCATATAATTTGTATAATAAATAATGTGCACTGGACGACTTTAATCTTGTACACATTACTGCAGCCTCAGCAGCATCTATTGCATCTGAAAAATGAGCTTTTTTAACAAAAGTTTCTGCAAGCATATAATACGCTTCATAATAATTATTTTTCTTTTCTAATGCAGTTGTTAAATAGTTAACAGCTTTATCAAGTTCTCCTTTATGGAAAAATGCAACACCTATCTTATAAAAAATTTCATGTGAATCCAGCAATGATTCCATTGCTAATTGGTATTCAGTAATAGCATCATCAATGTATTGACCGGAATTTGAGATATCTAAATGCCATTTCATATATATATCACCAAGTCTGACATGAAGTGCAGGATTTGTCGGATCTTTTTGTAAATCCATTTTACATCGCTCTATTTGATCAAACATTTTATTTTTATTTTTTTTTGTATAAACTTTTTCTTCTTCTGCTGTTTTTTTCATAACTATTCCCGCTCTGTATCATTTGCGTATATGTACATATAATATAATAAACTCTGTCTGTCATATTCACTCATTGACGAATATGCAACTGTGTATTCATTGTCATATACCGCGTCTACTTCTGTAACTGTAGCTTTAAAAGATATTGTACCATAATCTTTCGGCAAATATAACTTGCAATCAAAGGATTCTTCCTCACTAAACGTTTTATCAGAATAGAATTTTAAATATTCTGTTGATATTTCAATTGTTTTTGCAGTTATTGCAACTTCATTTCTTGATATAACGAGCGTTTCAATTGCACTTACAACAGGCAGCTCTTCTCCCGGAGTAAGCTTTAGAGCATTATAATCCAATTCAACAGCAAATTCTTCATCTTCTAACGGTGAATTTATTACAATAGCATTAAAATCAATTGTTCCCAATTTTGAAAATACTTTCATTGTCAATCGGTTACCAACATCTAAATATTCTATATATCGCATAAAATATGGAGGCAGCTCTATTATAAGCCTATCATCCTGTATATCTTTTATTTCAGATATTATTTCAATAAGCTTCTCGTCTTTTTGTATATTTATACTTAGTTTTTGACCTTCTTGCAATAATTCCATAATTTAATTATAATTTACATTTTTTAAAAATACAATAACTCTTAATTAATAAGGCAGGGATTCAATAAAATCCGGCACCTTATGTCCTGTTTGCGTAACATCTTTTTGTTTTAGAGATTTTTGAGAATAAGAAATCCAGTTAAATAATATAACAGAACTTGGTTTTTCAAGAATTCCGTTTATCACGCTTCTAAACTCTTTTGTGTTTCTTACGGGCAGTTGAGGTAATTTTTCAATATCATCAGGAGTAATATTAATTTTATTATCTTCACCCGTCAGCATTATTAAAAGCTTATTAAATGAAAATTCACCAAATGCACCCAAACCGTTTATAACTTCATCAGATAATCTGCCTAAAACAGTTAATTTTGCGTAATCAGTCATTGGATAATACTGTCCTTTTATAAACAATGACATCAAAGGTCCCTGAGATTGTAATAATTTTATATTAGCCATACCGCCTTCCATATCAATATCTCCGCGTAAATATTTGAACAAACCGGTATCTTTTAAGGTTATAGCCTTTGTTACAACGCTTAATGAAGTCCTTAGCATATTATCCGCAACGATATTTTGAGCATATAAAAGATGTTCCAGCTTACCTAATGTGCCCATATGTCCGTTATGTACAATAAATTTAATATTTCCGTTCAAACTTTTTTTAGTACTTATGTTTCCGTTTAATACCGTATCATAATCTATTATTCCGCTTATACTCTCTTTTTTGGGAAGAACAACATCAAAAATCGGAGCTGCACTCATTCCGCGACCTTGAATATTTGCGCTAAACTGTTCATCTTTTAAATTAAAATCTATGCTGCCGGCAAGCTTCCCGTTATACATCTCTGTTGATAAGTTTTTAAGGGATAAAACATTATTTTTTAATTTTAAATCAGCGTTTACAGCAGATAAATACAAAGGTGAATTATATAAAGTTGCTGATAATTTCTCTGCATAAAATTTTCCTTCATTTACCGTTAACGGTAATACATTTAATAATGGTATATCTTTGTACATCAACAATGTATCAGTATTAAAATACTTAGATTTTATATTAAGATTTTTTATTATAAATTGTTTTTCTAAATTGGTTAAAAAAGTGCTGTTAATACCCAGAGAAGTATCTGCAATCTTTATGTTCGGAGCATTTAATACTGCTATATTTTTATTAAAATCAACTACTGCATTACTAACGGATAACTGTAAAAATTGATTTATAAGATTTTGTATCGTTATTTGGCCGACGATTTCAGGTTTATTATACTTTCCGTTTATAAATATATCGCCTTTAAATTGAGCTATATTATCATTGAATGTAATATTCTGCAGTTGAGGTATAAATATGCGGACATTTTTGAATATCGGCTCTTTTAAATTTTCTATATTACCGGTTATTATTATTTTTTTTGTACCTTTTAAATTTGGTTTTTCATTCTTCTTTAGAACTCCGGTATATGGAAATAAACTCACTTCATCAAGCTTAAGAACATCATTTTCATATTTTGAATCAATGTTTATCAAACAAGGCTCATCAAAAATTCCTGCTTTTTCTATAAGAATTTGTGAATTTATATTCTGAACATCTTTGTTACCGCTGATTATAATTTTTACAGGATATACTGAATATGAATTTGTATTTATTTTTAAGTCTTTAGCATTTATTATTCCGTCTGCATTTACATTAAATGTTAAATTTGAATTATAATTTATAATATTTGAATTCATTGTTAGCTTTGAATTCGGCATAAATACGTTTGTATCCGGAATAGTTATATTCTCACTTTCAATTTGAGCTTTTAATAAAGGTATTTTTATAAATTCTGTTTTACAGGGCTTTATTAATATATTAGAAATAATTGAAGTATTATCTTTATTTGAGTCATATTTTAATTTATCAAAAGACAATACATTGTTATCTTTACTCAACATAAAATCACTAATTTGAACATTTTCTTTATGAATAACATTATCAAGCGTTCCGGATAAGTTTGCTGCAATTGATATTATACCTTTTTTTATTCCGAAAGATTCCGGACATATATTCTTTAATTCTACTTTATTCATCAAGAATTCTAAATTAAGTTTTTTATCAATTTGTCCTTTAAGTTCTATTGGTGCATTATTTACATATCCTGTCGTATCTTTTACTGTTATTACGCTGTTTGAAAAATCTATATCAGAATTAATTTTGTCAATTTTTATTCCGCCTGCATTTACGGATGCATTTGATATTTTTAGAAAACCGTTTGATTTTATTTTATTAAAATCACCTTTTAGGGAAAAATCTGCTGATAATCTTCCGCTTATATTATTTAATTTTTTATATCTGGACAAATCACAAAGCAGTTTAACTTTTTTAAAAGCTTCTGACAATTCAATATTATCTGTTTTTACTTTTATGTCCATCTCTGGTTTTTTTGAATTATTTATAACACCTTGTACGTATATTTTATTATCTGTTGATGTGTATATATTAGATAAAACGCCGGTTTTATTCCCTAAAAATGTTAGGTATATAAAGCTTTTCGGATATTTTTTTTCAGGGTCCAAAACGGATATGTTATCAATATTTACCAAACCTGATATTAACATTTCACTGTTAATATTTGTATATAATTTTATATCAGCAATTATATCTGAGTGAAAATCAAGTGTTTCTATTTGTTCAAGTACTTCATGAATGTCTGCACTATTCTTAATTTTATTTTTTTCAACATTTGGAACAAATGATATATTATAATTAATATATTGTTTATCATTAATATAAAAATCACCGGTTAATGCCGTTTTATAATTTTTGTAATTATGTATTTTTGTAAGTTCAAGGTTATTTCCTTGTGCTCTGTATATCTTATTATTTTCTGCATTTTTATATTGTAAATTGTATGTTTTTATTTTTATATTCGGATTTTCATTAAATTCTTTATTTTGTATTTTACTTAGTACATCTTTTAAATACTTGTCATTAGAATTTAATTTTATAATAGTATTATCCGCATATAAAAGTTTAACTTTTACATTATTATTAAATAAAGCGGTCCAAGGAAGATAAAAGCGGATATTATTCAGTTGTCCGAATTTTTGACCGTCATCATACATAAGATGCATAACCGGCGCTTTTAATTTTAATGACGGACCTAATCTTAGAATAAGTTTATCCGTGTGAGATTTTATACCGAGTTCTTCATAAATTTGATTTTCCAACGTCGGAATCAATTTTGAAACACTTATCGGTATAAAACAAACTGAAATTAATATTATCAATAATAATACTAATGTATATATAAATTTACGATATTTTTTCATTATTATATAAGTTCCCCGTTATCTTTTTTAAAAAAATAAAAATCTCTTTCATTAAGCTTTAATGTAACACTATCGCTTACTTCATACTCATACGGCAGTTTTGCGGAACATTTACTACCGTTCAAATAAAAGTAAACAATGCGTTCTCCGCCTGTCATTTCTGTTATATCTACTGGCACAATAAGTTCATTTGTACCTGATATCATTTTCTCTGCACGAACTGCAGCAATGCAATCACCGCATATTTGTTTATCAGTATGGAATTCAATTTCATTAATTTTAAAATACCCGTCAGAATTTATATTTACATCAATAAAATTCATTTGACCGATAAATCCTGCCGTAAATTTATTTTTCGGATGATTATATATTTCATCCGGAGTATCTGCTTGTTGTATTTTTCCTTTATCTAAAACAACAATTCTGTCACCCATTGTTAAAGCTTCTGTTTGATCATGAGTTACATAAATAAAGGTTGTTTGCAGTTTTTTATGAAGTTTCTTTATTTCAGAGCGCATTTGCACTCTTAAATTCGCATCTAAATTTGAAAGAGGTTCGTCCATTAAAAATACTTTTGGCTCTCTTACAATTGCTCTGCCTAAAGCAACTCTCTGTCTTTGACCTCCTGAAAGTTGACGTGGCTTTCTTGATAATAAATCTTCTAAATTTAATGATTTCGCGACTTCACGCACTTTTTTATCTATATCTGATTTATTATATTTTCTCATTTTTAAACCAAATGCGATATTATCATACACACTCATATGAGGATACAGAGCATAACTTTGGAATACAAACGCAATATCTCTGTCTTTTGGATGGACATTATTTACTAATTTATCATCAATATATATTTCACCTGATGTTATATCCTCTAAGCCAGATATTAATCTTAATATAGTTGATTTTCCGCAGCCGGACGAACCGACAAGAACAATAAATTCTTTGTCTTTTATTTCAAGATTTATGTCATCTATGATATTTTTTTTGCCGTCATAACTTTTTACTAAATTTTTTAAAACAACACTGCTCATCTTCACTCCTAATGCATTTCGGGTATTAATACATTAAAATTTGTGCTTTTTAGAATTTGTGATTCAACCCATATTGTACCATTAATTGATTGAACAAGATTTTTAACAGAAGCGAGTACAATTGCTCGTAAAACATTTTTTCTGTTGGTGGAATCAACAATTTTATACGGGTCAAACATGCATTCCAAATCACCTTCAGATAGTATAAATGAATTACTTGAAAGCGACACAAGAACATAGTCACCTTGTTTAATATTCTTGGACAAAAGATATTCGCTGTCCGGATTGGAAAGTGATACCGATATATCGCCCATATCTATTGATTTTAATATTACTTCAAGTATATTTTGTATTATATTTTTTATAATGTCTGAGTCAGAAGTAATTGTTTTTTTGAATTGTTCATCGTGATTAACAGTAATTTTGATATCTTTACCTTTATATAATTGTTCATTGTATTTTATAACCGCATTTATTAGTGAGATTAAATCAAAAGGCTTTTTATCAGGTTTTTTTATATTTGATTCTGTTTGAGAAAGTTCCAGTAATTTTGCAATAAAATACATTAAATCTGAGGAATTTTTATTAATTATTCTTATATATTTTTCTTGCTGTTCGCTCATACTGCCGCCCAAACCGTCAGCCATTGCCTGAGAAAATCCGACAATAGATTGTATAGGTGACTTAAAATCATTACTTAATTTTGTTAAAAATACATTTTTATGTCTGTTTACTTCTGTTAAATCTTTATCTTCACTTTTATTTAGCTCATTTTGCACAGTATGTCTTAAATCCAAAACATAACCGTCTTCTATCTCGCGCACTGTCATATCAAAATATACTTCTTTATTACACAATTTTACAATAGCCGGATTTTTTGAATTTTTAGAATTTTCTATAACTGTTATTATGTTTTCTATAAAATCTGATATATTTGATGTCATAAGATGCATCTTGGAAGTTTCAAAAAAATCAGCAGTAATATCGTTGACCCATTGAATTTTACCATCTTTTGATATGAATATTACAGAATCAGGAAGTGATTTTTCCACATCTATTGTATTAGTTTTAAATAATATTTTTTTAAAATCCATTTTTCCTACCTCACGATAATTTTATCATAAAATTATGTTTTAAATTACAATAATATATATCTCATCTTTCAACTATTTTTTAATAAAGGTAATTTTAACTGAGCCGTATATTTTTTCTTTTATTACAGTATATTCGCTAAAATCTTCATTTATATCACTTTCCGCAATGATAATACCTGATTTAATTTGATTTATAATTTTTTTATAAATTCCGCTGTTAAACGGAGGATCTATGTATGTAACATCATAACTTTGCGGGAATTTATTTAATAGTTTAAGACTGTCACCGATATATAAATCAGGTTTTAAGCCTAAACTTGCATAATTTGATTTAATTATTTGTGCAGATTTTTTATTGAGTTCGCATACCGTTACTTTCCCGAACCCTCTTGATAAAGCTTCCAGTCCCATTATTCCGGAACCGCCGAATAAATCCAAAAAAGAAAGGTTTTCATACGAGTTTATTAACGAATACAAGGTGTTAAATACCCCCATACGAGTTTTTGAAAGTGTCGGACGCGTAATTTTTTCATCCGGAGATGTTATTTTTCGTCCTTTGTATATTCCGCCTGTTATATTCATTAGCTTATATCCAGCTTTTCAATTTTTACATCAAAAACGCTTTCAATATCAATTCCGTTAAGAACTGAGGTAATTAAGCCTTCGGGCGAAAATTTTTCCTGCATGGCAGGTACAAGTCCCAAAACTTTGGTATTTGAATACTCTTCAATTATTCTTGGTATTGAATTTAAAAGTGTTTTCGGACAATTTGGCTTGATGTTATTTATAATAACGCCTCTTATATTAATTTTCCTTTCGTGTGCTGAAAATAATGTCATAAGAGTGTTATTAATACAGTTTTCACTTGGCGTTGTAATAATAAGAAGAGGGGCATCAAGCCTTTTTATTAAATCAACATTTTGTATATTGTGAGTTAAGGGAGTTAACAGCCCGGAATCTCCGTCAGTTATCAGGCATTCGGAAGATGCAAGTATTCGTTTGTATTCATTGTTAATCAAATCAATATCAATTGGGTCGTTTTCAGCTTCAGATGCAATTAGCGGTTCTGCATTTTCTTTGTAAAGATATGAAAAATGCGTATTTATATAGGGATCTGTTGTTTTAATAAAAGTCAAATCCGGAGATTGCATAAACCCGTTTATTTCAATTCCTGATGTTTGGATAGGCTTGTAAACACTTGTGGAATACCCTAAACTTTGCATGGTGGCCGCAAGTCCGGCAGTAATAAAAGTCTTACCCTCGCGTTTTTCCGGTGATGTAATAAAAATATTGAGCATAATAAAATTTTAGCAAATAAGAATTATTTTTAAATTTATTGTTAATTTTTGTAAAAGAGAGTTTTTTTAACGAAGAATAATGAGAAAAACTAATGATGAATAGATAAAAACTTAAATTTAACTATTCACCCACTCCAACTCTCCCTCCGGAGGGAGAGAGCTCCTTAAGTTGGGTGGGTGGACTGTTGGCAGTGATGTTGTTGTGCTTTCCCAAAAACAATAAGAATCGCCATCGCGTTCCGCGATGGCGATTCAATTGTAAAATATCTGAGTTTTTATTCAATCATCACTGATTAAGCTTGGTCTTTTTTGATTGCGTAACCGATAAGCGCACCTGCTAAAGCAACTCCTGCACCTGCAATCAAACCTGTTACAGTCTTATTACCGATTTTAACCTTTTCAGCGTATTCTTTTATGTTTTCTAATCCTTTTTCTTTTGCTAATTTTAAAGAATCATCTAATGTTGCAGCACCATATTTTTCAGTAAGTCCCTTATCTATTTGGTTCTTATATTTTTCAAGCTTTAAAAGCTCGTTCTTAGCCTCTGTAATGGCATTTTCATATTTATTAAAAGTCTCCAAGTTATGTTCTTTTATGTATTCATTTATCTTTTGTTCAGCTTCTTTAGGATTCGTCTTAGCCAGTTCATTAATACCTTCAATATTTAATGTAGCAGTAGAACGTGCTGTTTTATACGAATCGCATGCTTCATTTAGTTTATTTTTAAGCTCACCATCTGGTAAGTCTTTTTCTAAATCATATTCAATATTTTTTTCTAATTCTTTTTTATAAGATTCAAAGCCATCTTTTATTCCATTTACATTTTCAGCTTCAGCTTTTACTTTTTCATAAAATGTTTTCACATCACCGCTTGCATTTTCAATTTTACCGTTAAATGTATCAGGTGCTTGTTCAAACATTTTTGCAATTTGTTCTTCACTCGGTTTTTGGGTGTAGCCCCAGTTTTTGTAATGAGCTGCAGCAGCACCGCCTACGCCGCCGATAGCAGCTCCTGCAATTGCTCCCGGTATTGCATAATTACCTTTTCTTTCTTGCTGCATTGCTAAATCTTCTGTCATAACTTTTACTCCTATATTTTACAACTTACGTTTTCTTTTTTTATCACTCCCGCCCTTTAGAGGGAGGGTTGGGGAGGGTGAGCAACCCAATTCCCGTTATATTTTCCTTCTCGTTTTGAGAGGGTTAGGGAGAGGTCTTATCTTCCCTTTTAACTATTTCCCTCTCTTGGGAGAGGGTTAGGGAGAGGGTATTTACCTTCATTCCCTGACGGTTCATGAAATCCTTTTTTTCTTACATCATTATTCGTCTTATATACATAAACGTATGAAAGAAAAAAAAATTGCCTATTTTTAGTAATAATTTTTTATCAAAAATTTTACTATTGTCTAAAACTATTATATTCACTGAATTATAGCTTGTAAATTTATATTTACAAAACTTAACAAATTTTCTAAATTGTTGAAAAATATTGAACCCACATTCAAGAAGCAATCGCAAGAGCAAAAAATTTAAGTTCAGTTTGATTTGTGAAATAATCGCCACCGAGCCTGTGGAATCACATCTTCTGCGTAATTGCCGTCACTTCTTCCCGTCATTTCGCACACAAGGTTTAGGAATGTGAATTTTCACTTCACAAGGTGAAGAAATCTTTGTGTTTTTTATTTAAAGATTCCTTGACTCCGTTTAGTTTATTTTATTCATTTCCTTGCCTTTTCTGCGGAATGACTTTTTGAGATTCCTTGACTCCGTTTAGTTTATTTTATTCATTTCCTTACCTTTTCTGCGGAATGACTTTT
>CAJOPY010000039.1 GCA_905236505.1 Candidatus Gastranaerophilales bacterium | reverse complement strand
TTTTTTTATCATTATTTATGATAATATTTTTTTATGAAAAAGTTTTTTTTAAAATCAATGGGATGCAAATCTAATCAATATGAAGGACAAATTGTTGCTCAAAATCTGATAAAAGACGGATATGAACAAGTAAAAAATATTCAAGAGGCAAATTTTTATATACTTAATTCTTGTTCTGTTACTCAAAAAAGTGATAACGAAGCATATTATCTTTTAAGACATGCACACTCTTGCGGACTTAAAACGATTTTGACAGGTTGTATTGCACAAATAGAAAAAGAATCTCTTTTAAAGGAACCCTATATTGATTATGTTTTCGGAAACGAAGATAAATTTGAGTTGAGCAAATTTTTAGATAGAAATATAGAATTTGCGGTAAAAGATTTAATGAATGAACATCAATTTCACGAAGTTTCTCTTACGGATACAGCAAAAACCAGAGTTAGTTTAAAAATACAAGACGGCTGTGATAATCGTTGTTCGTATTGTATTATTCCATACGGAAGAGGCAAATCACGAAGTGCGGATGAAGATTTTGTAATAAATGAAATAAATAAATATTATAATTCAGGATTTAAAGAAGTTGTTTTAACCGGCATTCATATAGGATTGTGGGGTAAAGAGTCCGGAAAAAGTATTCTTGATTTGGTAAGAAAAATAGAAACTGAAACAAAAATTTCGCGATATAGACTTGGTTCTCTTAATCCGCACGAAATAACAAAAGATTTATTAGATTTTTTACAAGAAAGTGAGAAGTTTTGCCCGCATTTTCATCTTTCGCTTCAATCCGCATGCAACAGTACGCTAAAAAGAATGAACAGATTTTATACGGCAGAGTTATTTTTAGATCAAATTGAAGATATAAATTCAAGATTTAAAAATCCGTTTTTGGGAAGTGATATAATAGCGGGTTTTGTCGGAGAAACTGAACAAGAATTTGGTATAACAATTGAAAATCTAAAAAAATCCGGACTTTCTCAAATACATGTATTTCCATATTCTATAAGAAAAGGAACTTTGGCTGAAAAATTATCCGGACATATTGATGAAAAAGTAAAAGAAGAACGAGCATTGACTATAAAGAAAATTTCATCAGAAAAATATAAGGACTTTATCAAAAAGAATATAGGTACAGAGCAAGAAGTATTGCTGGAAAAAAATCCGGATAAACAAACAGGAATGTTTAAAGGTCTTACAAAAAATTACATAAATGTTCTTTTGAGAAAAGGAAAAGCAAACACTCTGGAAAAAGTTATTTTGACAAAAGAAAATATAAAGTATAAAGATTTACTTATTTAGCTTGCAGAAAAATCCAAAAATTGACAGATTTTGTAATTTTCGCAGACTCTATTTCCTCAGAACTTTTTGAATAAAATATTCTTCAAAACTTATTTACAAATTAAAACTTCCGTGATATCATTTTGACAGTGAAATACTCTAAAAAGAGGGCTGATTATAATGCTTATAGAAAAATATTTGGAAGTGGTTGTAAAGCAGAGAGGGTCTGATTTACATATATCAGCAGGTTTACCTCCGGTTGTTCGTATAGACGGAAATCTTCAAAGAATGGATGTTCCTGCACTAAAACCTGAAGAAGTTGAACTTCTTTTGTTTCCTATGTTAAACAAAGAACAACGACGTAAACTTGAGCAAGATTGGGAATTGGATTTTTCATACGGAATTCAAGGATTAAGCAGATTTCGTGTAAATATCTATAAAGACAGAGGAAATTATGCGGCTGCATTCCGTGTAATTGCATCTAAGGTTCCTAATTTTAAAGAACTCGGCTTATCTGAAACGGTAAGAAAAGTTTCGGAAAAACCAAGAGGATTAGTTTTGGTAACAGGTCCGACCGGATCCGGTAAATCAACGACTCTTGCAGCAATGATAAACTATATTAACGAAACTCGTTCGGAACATATTTTGACCATTGAAGATCCTATAGAGTTTATTCATCCTTCTAAACGTTCAATTATTCACCAAAGAGAATTGGGGCAAGACACAAGAAGTTTTGCAAATGCTTTAAAATCCGCTCTTCGTGAAGATCCGGAT
The DNA here is from genome assembly GCA_905236505.1 of Candidatus Gastranaerophilales bacterium. Classification (GTDB taxonomy): domain Bacteria; phylum Cyanobacteriota; class Vampirovibrionia; order Gastranaerophilales; family Gastranaerophilaceae; genus CAG-196. The sequence continues at coordinate 931 of CAJOPY010000039.1, read as the reverse complement.
ATTATACTTGTAGGTGAGATGCGAGATTTGGATACAATAAGACTGGCTCTAACTGCAGCTGAAACCGGACACTTAGTATTTGGTACATTGCATACATCCTCTGCTTCTCAAACAATTGACCGTATAATAGACGTATTTCCGGAAGGACAACAACAACAGGTACGTGTTCAGCTTTCAAATTCATTAGTTGCTGTATTTTCACAAACTTTGCTTCCGCTTCTTCAAGCTGACGGGACAAAACAAGGACGTGTTATGGCTCAGGAAGTTATGCTTGTAATTCCGGCTATTGCAAACCTAATTCGTGAAGCAAAAGCAGCGCAAATATATTCTACAATGCAAACAAACTCAGGATTTGGCATGCAGACATTAGAGATGGCTCTTCGTGATTTATATATGAAAAAGAAAATAACATTAGAGGATGCACTTGCTCGTTCAAGTCGTCCGGAAGAGTTTAAACGAGGATTACAAAACAGTTAAAAAAGGATAATTAAGAAGAGATTAACGGAAAGTTTGAATTTACTTTCCGTTTTTTTTAATTATTTTTTAAAGGGGATAAAACAACCATTTCACAATTTTTGCAATCAAATTTAAGCGGAAATTCTTTGTCTGTTTCATCCTTCAGTAACAAATTTTCATAAGACTTACACATGTTTAGAGCGTATTTTATACAATGTTTTGTACGCATCAGCTCATACTGTGTATTTGGTTTTATATATTCGGGACAAAATTCCGTTACATTTGCATTGCATTTCTCATAAAAAATTTTAGCTTCATTATTAAAAATATTTGCTTTGTAATTCAAATTTTTTTCATAAAAATCTGTATAAGTTAATTTTTTATGAGAAATTCGCTTATAATTTTTTAACCTTTCTTCCATAAGCTTTGCTAATAAACTTCTTCTCAGCTCGTTAATTTTGCTTATTTGCAGAAA
>CAJOPY010000038.1 GCA_905236505.1 Candidatus Gastranaerophilales bacterium | reverse complement strand
TATAATAGGAACAATGGCTAATACACTTATTCTGGTATATTTGGGCGGTTCACTTCCTTTGCTGCTGCTTGCGGGAAATATAGATTTACAAAAGTTTATTAATTTAAATCAAGTTGTAACAGAGATTGCATCTGCGCTTATAGGAAGTATATCTATTGTTATATGTGTTCCTTTTACCGCTCTTGCGGCATCAGGCTTAATACATAAGTATGCAAAGTTACGAGAAGAAAATTATGAACCTAAGTTCAATAAATGATATAATACGCTTATGAATGAAAATTTAAAAGAAACAATAAAATTAGTTCCGACACAGCCAGGCTGTTATATATACTATAATAAAGATAATGAAATAATTTATGTCGGAAAGGCAAAGAATTTAAAAAGAAGAGTATACAGTTATTTCCATAAACAACATGACAGTGTAAAAGTAACCGTTTTAGTTTCTCAAATAGAGAGAATGGAATATATAATAACGGATTCTGAAGTTGAAGCGCTGATATTAGAATCGCATCTGATAAAAAAACACAAACCAAAGTATAATATATTATTAAAAGATGATAAAAAATACCCGTATTTTTTGATAACAGATGAGGATTTTCCAAGAATTCAAGTTGTAAGGAAAAAAAATCTCAATCCTGATAAAGGGAGGTTTTACGGACCTTATACAGATATAGGTGCAATGTATGCCACTTTGGATTTTTTAAAAAAGCTTTTTCCTCTAAAACAATGTAAAACGCCGAAATTTTCTAACAGACCTTGCCTTTATTACCACATAGGTAAATGCTTGGCGCCTTGTCAAGGCAAGGTTACACCTCAAGAATATCAAAAACTGATTAAACAGGTGGAATTGTTTTTAAGCGGAAAACAGACGGAGCTTTTGAACGAAATAAAAGCACAAATGATTAGGTATTCTGAGGCGGAACAGTACGAAAAAGCCGGAAAAATGCGTGACAGTTATAATGATCTTCTTAAAACATTAGAAAGACAAAAAGTTGTATATGAGAATACAAAATTAAATGAAGACATAATTGCCGTAGTATATGAAGACGGAATTCTTGCTATTGTAATAATGATGATAAGAGAAGGACGATTGATAGATAAAAAAGATTTTACATATTTTGTTGATAATATTGATAAAACAGAATATTTTGAAACATTTTTCAGAGAGTATTATACAGGCTTAAAATTGGAATTTCCCGATAAAATAGTATCTAAAGATTTGGAAGAAGTAGGAGAAAAAGAGCTTTATCAAAATTGGTTAAAGATATTGTCCGGAAAAAAGGTTACAATAAATTACGGTAACGGTCGCGGGAAATACGGAGAAGTATATGAGCTTGCAAAAAAGAATGCCGACAATCTTCTGGAGAATGCAAAAATTAAAAAAATGGCTCAAATCCGTGATGATTTTAATGATGTAGGCTCTTATTTAGCAGAAAAACTGCATCTTAAAAATTTTCCTAACCGAATAGAATGTTATGATATTTCTCATATTCAGGGAACAAATACTGTTGCCTCAATGGTTGTTTTTCAAAACGGACTTCCCAAAAAAACGGCATACAGAAAATTCAAGGTTCGTATGACAGAAGGAAAGCCGGATGATTTTTTATCAATGAAAGAGGTTTTAACAAGAAGATTAAAAAGATTGGGCGAGCCAAAATGGGAAAAACCGGATTTGATAATAATAGACGGGGGTAAGGGCCAATTGTCATCTGTTATGCAAATAGTTGAAAATATGGGTATAAAAACTGATGAGGGCGGTATTGATTTTGTATCTCTTGCAAAAAGAGAAGAGGAAGTTTTTTTGCCAAATAGATCCAAATCAATATTACTTCCGAGAGATTCTAACGCTTTGTATTTAATTCAACGTATAAGAGATGAGGCGCATCGTTTTGCAATAACATATCACCGAGATTTAAGGTCAAAAAGTGCTATACATGGAAAGTCAATATCTTGAGAATATGAGCAAAAGAAAATTTAAAATATCAAAATATAAAGCTAAAAAACTACTTGCTTTTATTTAAATTGTATGAGATAATTAGCATAAGGGTTGGGAGTTATAGGGGGCAGAACAACTGTTCCGAAAAGTAAAAACCTGTTTTTATAACTTCTGATGCCTTTGACAAGTGGTTTGTCATTTTATGATTTACATTTAAAAAAATGGAAGAGTACCTCTATAAATGGGTGAATTTAAGTTTAATTATGATTTTTTAAAGCAAAATGCGACTTCAGGAAGTTGGAGACGCGGTTATGAATATTACCAAAAGGATATGGTTTTAGAGTCATATCCGGAAAAAAACTTTTTTAAAGGAAAGGTAAAAGGTAATTATCAGGATTTTTATGTAACTGATTTAATTTTTAAGAAGAATAAAATAGAAGCAAGATGTAATTGCCCTTTAAAAGAAGAGTGGTGTAAACATTCTGTTGCCGTCGGATTAAAAGCGATAGAAACGGGGGCATACGACAATTGGAATTATGAAAAAAACGGTGTTGAACCGGATTTAACAGATACTGATACCGCATTAAAAGTTCCTGCTCGCGGGAGCTATATATTCCATTTTAATCCTAAAAGGCGTCAAAATTTCTTTTCAATATTAGTTCGTGATCGGGCAACAAACAAGATAGTCCGTTCACTGGAAGGAATATTAAGAGCGCTTATAGATATACAAAAGGTGACTCCGGATTTTGAACTAAATGATGCACAAAAGGTTGAAGTCGGATTATTTCAAACAATGCTAAAAATTGCAAAACAAGACAAGAAGGCCGGTTGGTATGATATTCCGATTACAAAATTTGCGCCGGTATTTCCTTTGATGGCTCAATTGGAAGAAGTTTTAGATGAAAAAACAAAAGAAAGAATCCAGTTTACGGATAATGTTTGGAATCTTAATTTAGATGTTTCAACGACAAACGTAAACGGCGGCACAAACATTGTTTTAGAGTTATTTTGGACGCGTCCTGATAAAGATGAAACATATCCGTTTGAAGAAGTGAAGTACTTTTCCCGTCAGATAAAATGGGGAAGATATAAGAATATAATATTTCCGATAAACGTTGCAATGAATGAACTTCCGCAAAGTATTATAAAATCAACATTTACCGATTTAAAAGATGCAGACGGCGGAAAGTTTGTATATGAAGAATTGCCTCACTTACAGGAGATAATGCCTGTAACTATAGCAGAAAATATAAGCGGGCTTTTAATGGATCATAAACCGCCATTGAATGTTGTTACTTTAGGAATAGATTATGATCAATCCTTAAAAGCGTCTTTGGAATTTGATTATTCCGGAGTAAAAGTTCCTTATTCAAAGAGTAAGGATAAATCTCCTTATATTTCCGTAAAAAGTGAAAAAGAGGATTTGGTTTATTGGATAAAGCGTGATTATGAGCATGAACAAATGGCATATAATATGCTTCTTGCTTGCAAATTTGTTCCTATGCAGACTAATAATTTAGCATTGGAAAAAGAAAATGCAATAGACTTTTATAATTATTATATACAACAGGCAGGAGAAGGCTGGAAGTTTGAAGAGCAAGATGATATGAATTTCTTTAAACTCATGCAGGAACCCTTTAAAATGTGCGCTAAAATAGACTTTTCCGAAGAATCTATTGACAGTATGGAAATACAATTATACGGTCAGGTTGGTGAAGAAGTTATAGATTTTGATGAAATATATGAAACAATACAAAGCGGTGAAAAGTATGCAAGAGTAAGAAGTTTAGGTTTTGTAGAATACCCTGCACAAAACATTTATACAATTATGCGTTCATTTAACTCGTTTGATGCGTACAGAAATAATGAAAATAAATTTTTAGTAAAAACATATCGTGTAGGTTTAATCACCGAGTTACAAAATCAGGGTTTTGAACTTGTAATGAGTGATAAGTTTAAGAAATTTTGGGAACAAATTTCAACATTCTCCACAACAACAGAGGGTGTGGAAATACCTGAAAGTGTAAATGCAAAATTCAGAGAATACCAAACAAAAGGTTTTCATTGGTTATGGTTTTTGTATCAATACGGTTTAAACGGTATTTTAGCAGATGATATGGGGTTGGGAAAAACTTTACAAGCTCTTACATTATTGCAAAAAGCAAAAGAAGTTGACGGCCCGATGCCTACTCTTGTAATAGCTCCGACGACTGTTGTATTCAACTGGGAAAACGAAATACAAAAATTCACTCCGGATTTAACATGTTTAAAAATACAAGGAGCAGACAGAAAAGGACTTTTCAAAGAAATTCCTAATTATGATATCATAATAACAAGTTATGCGCTTGTAAGAAGAGATATAGCAAAACTTAAAAAATACAAATTCAGATATGTTATATTAGATGAATCTCAAAATATTAAAAATGCTATCTCTCAAACCGCGCAATCGGTAAAAGAATTGCAATCGGATCACAAACTGGCTTTGTCCGGTACGCCGATTGAAAATAAACTTGAAGAGTTGTGGTCGGTATTTGACTTTTTGATGCCGGGCTTTTTGTTTAATGTGGCAGAGTTTAATTATCGTTACGTAACTCCGATAATGGAAAGACAGGATAAGACCGTTGAAAAACGTTTAAAACTTCAGATATTCCCGTTCATTTTAAGACGTATGAAACGCGATGTTGCGAAAGACTTGCCGGATAAAGTTGAAAACATGGCATATTGTGAACTAACAGATGAACAAAGAGATTTTTATCTTGAAGTATTGGATAGCACAAAAGAGGAATTGTTCAAGAGCATTGAACAAAACGGTCTTGAAAAGAGCAGAATGTCTATATTCTCGGCTCTGTTACGTATGCGCCAAATATGTTGTCACCCTCGTTTATATGATAAAGAGCACGTAAAAGGGGATATGAAATCCGGCAAATTTGAATATTTAAAAGACATGATTAAGCAAATAATAGACGAAAAGCACAGAATTCTTTTGTTCAGTCAATTTGTTGATATGCTTGATATTATAAAAGGCTGGCTGCAAAGAGAAGGAATTCCGTTTGAGTATTTAACCGGAAAGACAAAAGATCGTCAAGCTGCTGTTGAAAACTTTAATAATAATTCAAATATACCGATATTTTTGATAAGTTTAAAAGCCGGCGGAACAGGTTTGAACTTAACAGGTGCGGATTATGTAATACATTATGACCCATGGTGGAACCCTGCTGTAGAAGATCAGGCAACAGACCGTGCATATCGTATCGGTCAAACGAAGAAAGTATTTGTATACAGACTTATTACAAAAAATACAGTTGAAGAAAAAATACAAAAAATCAAAGGAAGAAAAAGAGATCTTGTTGACAGCGTAGTTTCTATAGACAGAAATATAACAAAATCACTTACTATGGAAGATATTAAGGATATATTTTCTGTAGACTAATAAATTTTTTATTTACCCCAAAACCTGTTTATAGTATTATGTACATATAATCGGAGGAAGTATGTCAATTGTTTTAGAACAAAAACAGGGATTAATCGCAGGTGACGGAATGTTGCCCGTAAAAATGGCACAGTATGCTAAAGAAAATGGTTTTGATGTTGTTGCAATATCTTTATCATCGGATAATTATAAACAATTAAAAAAATATTGTACAAAAGTTTATTCTTTTTGTCCCGGAGAAGCTCTAAAAATAGAGCAAGTTCTAAAAGAAGAGGGTATAAAACAGCTGACTTTTTTGGGTAAAGTAAATAAAACAGTCATTATAAAACGACCAAAGTTTGATTCCAAAGCATTGGATTTTATAAAAAAAGCTGTAAGACTTAATGATGACAAAGTCATGCTAATGTTAATAGAAGAGTTGGAAAATATTGGTATTACGATATTAGATCAAACAATATTTATAAAGAATTTGATGATACCGTCAGGGGTTCTTGG
>CAJOPY010000037.1 GCA_905236505.1 Candidatus Gastranaerophilales bacterium | reverse complement strand
ATAATTTATAAAATATTTTTTATTTTAAAAAAAACGTTCTATTAATTAAATTCAGATATAATTAAATCAATTTTCTCTTTATTGTTTATTTTAAATAAAACAGTTTTTTCTTTTGATGTTTCACCCTTTACAATAACAACAGATGTTTTAGGTATTTTAAATTTTTTAGACAAAAACTCAATTAAAGCTTTATTCGCTTTATTTTCAATAGGCTGTGCCGTGATTTTAACTTTTATAAAATCTTTTTCTTTGATGATTTCATTTTTTGAAGAATTCGGAACAATCTTTAAGTTTATTAAAATTCCGTCTTGTACTCTTTTTATCATAAGGTTATATTAATATAATTAATATATGATATCAAGTTTGGTTGAATAAATTTAAAAATATTTGATTTTATAAATTTGACTCTTCATATATTAAAATTTTCGTGGTAAATTTAATATATGTTAGTTTCAATTATAAATAAAATTAATTCATTTAATGAATGGATATTTTCGCCGTTTGACGAATTAATAGAAAAATTACCTTTTGCCGACTGGATTATAGATGCAATTTGTGATAGTGTGCATCTTTTACCGTTTTTATTTATCGTTTTTTTAATAATTGAATTATTGGAATTTTATTATGCTGACAGAATAAACTCTTTACTTAAAAAGACAGGTAAAGGCGGAGTCTTAGTCGGAAGTTTGGCTGCAATTATACCCCAGTGCGGATTTTCTGTTATTGCAAGCAGTTTATATTCAAGAAGAATTATAACAAGAGGTTGTTTGATTGCTGTATATTTAGCTACATCTGATGAAACAATTCCGATTCTGCTTGCAAAACCGGATAAAATGTATCTTATAATCCCGATTGTAGCCGTAAAACTAATTATAGGTATTGTTGCCGGTTATCTTATAGATATAATAAGACCGCAAGCTGTTGTAAGAGATGATGATTTTAACCCTTCTATACTTGATGAAGAAGGATGCTGTAAGCACGATATTGAACACGGACATAAGCGGGAAATAATTATACACCCGATTGTACACACAGCAAATGTATTTGGGTTTATTTTGATTATAACTTTGATTTTAAATTACTGTTTAGAAAGCGTTTCTATTACAAATTTACTGCAAAGCGGAAAATATATTCAACCGATTATAGCGTCATTTGTCGGATTAATACCTAATTGTGCAGTATCTATTGCCGTTACTATGATGCTGATAAAAGGGTCTATAACTTTTGGTGCGGCTATGAGTGCACTTTTATCTAATGCCGGACTGGGACTGCTGGTTCTGCTTAAAAACAATGATTTTAAAGATACAATGAAAATAATTGCATTTTTGGTTGTAATAAGTATATTGACAGGTATGATTTTGACCATAATTTGTTAGTTTTACAAAATAAAACTATATTTTTATTAATACTTATTTAACCAAGCAAGCTGAAAAATGTTTGTATTCTTTTTCTCTTAAAACAGGATCTTTTGTTGTGCAAACTTCTTCTTTGCAGAATTCGCATCTCGGGTGAAACTTGCACCCTGCGATTTTTTCTTGTATAGAAGGTGGCGCTCCGGTAATAGTTTTAAGGTTTAAAAAAGTTTGTTTTGTCGGAAGAGAGTTTAAAAGAGCGCAAGAATAAGGGTGCAAAGGATTTCTAAAAAATTTGTCAGAATCGGATTCTTCTACTATGTGTCCTGCATACATTACTGATACATAATCAGCATAATTGCTTACAAGTGCTAAATCATGTGATATCAGTAAAATGGATGTTTTGTATTCTTTTTTTATCTCATCAAGCAAGTCCATTATCTGTTTTTGGATAGTTACGTCTAAAGCTGTAGTCGGCTCATCTGCAATTATGAGTTTGGCATCAGTTGCAAGTGCCATTGCTATAATAATTCTTTGCTTCATTCCGCCGGAAAATTCATGAGGATAGTTGTTAAATTTGCACTCTATATCCGGAATTTTTACCAAATCCATAACCTCTTTTGCTTTGCGTTTAGCCTGATTATCCGAAACCGAAGAATGCGCTTTTATCGATTCCATAAGCTGATTTCCAACTGTATATAAAGGATTAAGCGAAGTCATAGGATCTTGGGGAATAAGTGCAATCTCATTTCCTCTGAGTTTACGCATTTGTTTTTCTGTATAAAACAAAAGGTTTTCTCCTCTAAAAATAACTTCCCCCGTTTTAATTACGGCACTTTTCGGTAATAAACGCATTACAGACATTGCTGTTATTGTTTTGCCGCAACCGGATTCACCCACAAGTGCGTGCATTATTCCCTGCTTTAATGCTAAATTTACATCATAAAGAGCCTGATATTTGCCAAAATATAAATTAAGATTTTTTATTTCTAAAATATTTTTATTCATAAATCAATTATGCTCATTTTAAAAATAAAGGTCAATAGCTTTATAAGATTATATATTATGTTATTAATTCTCTACAACTTCAATGCTGCCATCGTCCGAAACAAATTGAATTCCGAATTTAGCACGGAATAAATATTTTACAGTATTACTTTGGATTTCATACATCATTTTATTAAATAAATCATATGCCTCTTTTTTGTATTCAATAAGCGGATCTTTTTGACCGTATGCGCGAAGTCCGATACCTTCTTTTAGCATATCAATATTATGCAAATGGTCAATCCACTGATTATCTACAACTCTCAAAAGGATATCTCTTTCTAATGAGCGCATTACATTTTCATCAGAATATACTTCCTGTTTAACAAATGACGGATCATACTGCTCTGATATTGTATTGAAAAATCCGACAATTTCTTCTTCATGATCCTTGTATGCCTTTTGTGCAGCTTCGCGAAGCATGTCATATATTTTATGAAATCTGCTGTTACGGATATCTTCTGCAGATATATATGAAAGCTGAGGTATAGTTGAATGAAGTTCTTTAATGAGAGTGTTAATATCTTCCTGTATATATTCTTCAGGATTCATTTCCGGTGCAATATATGATTTTAAAAGTCGGTCTAATTCCCTGTCTATCATATATTCTATATCACTGCGTAAATTTTTACCTTTAAGAACTTTTCTTCGTTGTGCATAGAATTTTTCTCTCTGTATATTCATTACATCGTCATACTGCAAAACGTTCTTTCTTATATCAAAATGATACGTTTCAACTTTCTTTTGTGCAGATTGAATTTGACGTGTAATAAGAGATGATTCAATTGCCATATTTTCATCTACCTGAAGCATATTCATAAGTCCGGTGATTTTGTCACCGCCAAATATTCTCATAAGGTTATCTTGAAGTGATAAGAAAAATCTTGTTGAGCCGGGATCTCCCTGACGGGCAGCACGTCCTCTTAATTGGTTATCAATTCTTCTTGATTCGTGTCTTTCGGTTCCTATAACATGCAATCCGCCCATTTCTACAACGCGAGCATGTTCTTCTTCGGTTATTTTACGGGCTTCTTGTAATGCTGATTCTTTTTGCTGTTCATAATTTTCACTATCAGGTGTTATTCCTTTGCGCTCCAATGCTTCTTTTGCCAAAAATTCCGCATTACCGCCTAAAAGAATATCTGTTCCTCGTCCTGCCATGTTTGTAGCAATTGTGACTGCCCCTACACGTCCTGCTTGGGCTATAATATAAGCTTCTTTTTCATGCTGTTTTGCATTCAAAACGTTATGTTTTATTCCTTTTTTCTTCAAAAGCGAAGAAATATATTCGGATTTTTCTATACTTACAGTTCCGACTAAAACCGGTCGTCCGATTTTATTCTGTTCAATAATATCATCAACAACAGCATTATATTTAGCTGTTTCTGTTTTATAAATTACATCCGGATAATTAATTCTTATATCAGGTTTATTTGTCGGTATTACTGTTACTTCCAAGTTATAAATTTTGCCGAATTCAGCTTCCTCTGTCATTGCAGTACCAGTCATACCTGATAGCTTAGGGTATAATCTGAAAAGATTTTGAAATGTTATACTTGCAAGCGTTTGGGTTTCGTCTTGTATTTCTACGCCCTCTTTCGCTTCAATAGCTTGGTGAAGCCCGTCTGACCAACGTCTTCCCGGCATTAATCTTCCGGTGAATTCGTCAACTATCATTACTTCTCCGTCTTTTACAACATAATCTGTATCTCTTATGAACAATTCTTTCGCTTTTAGTGCATTCAATAAATCGTGTGCATATTGATTGTTAATGTCAAACAAATCTTTACAACCGATTATTTCTTGTGCTCTGTCTATACCATCTTCCGTAAAAATTACGTTTTTATTCTTTTCATCTACTTCATAGTCTTTATTCTTTTCAAGCTGCGGTGCAACTTTAGCCATTAAAGTATAAGTATCCGCTGATTTTTCAACTCTTCCGCTTATAATAAGAGGAGTTCTTGCTTCATCTATTAATATACTGTCAACTTCGTCTATGATAGCGTAATTAAAAGGTCTTTGTACAAGCATTTGTTCTGAACCCGCCATGTTATCACGCAAATAGTCAAATCCGAATTCATTATTCGTTCCGTATGTGATATCACAAGCATATGCGGCACGTTTTCTGTTGAATTCTTCCGCATCATGCTGATTTGATAAAATAACACCTACCGATAAGCCTAAAAATTTGTATATTTTCCCCATCCATTCGCTGTCACGTTTTGCTAAATAGTCGTTTACTGTTACTACGTGAACACCTTTACCCGTAAGTGCGTTTAAGTATGCTGCAAGTGTTGCTACAAGAGTTTTACCTTCTCCGGTTCTCATTTCGGCTATGTGACCGTTATGCAGAAAATATCCGCCTATTAGCTGTACATCAAAGTGGCGCATATTTAAAACTCTTTTTCCTGCTTCACGAACTGTAGCAAACGCTTCAGGCAAAATCTTATCCAATGCTTCTTTTTCCAGTATTCTGTCTGCTTTTTCATTTTCAGAAGTCGGACGTTTTGCTAATATCGCTTTAAATTCATCCGTTTTTGCGCGAAGCTCTTCATCACTTAAAGCAGCAAATTCCGGTTCTAATTTGTTTATATGTTCAATTATGCCAAGTATTTTTTTTACTTTTTTTTCGTTTGGATCACCAAGTAATTTTAATAATAAGCTTATCATATTTATCCTCTCCAATTATTAAAATTATAACATAAAGAGAGGTATGAGCAAGTGAACAGGTGATTGATGAGATAGAAAGCACAATTGCAATGTTATTGATTAAAGTCGGCCTTGCGTATTGATCGTTTTTTTATAAACTTATTGCAATCCCGACATAGAACACACAGATGTATCTTGCAAGTATTTGTTCCAAACCTTTGCAACCGGATTATTTTGGATAGATTCAAATGATGATAAATCCGGTTCTTCACCGGAATATTTTTGAAGTAAATTATATGAATCCATTACGTCAGAAAGTTCGCGTGTCTGTGCATCAGTAAATCTGCATGTTACATCAAAATTCATTCCGCCATAGGATATCTGTTCCTTGTATATGCATCTGTCATTTTGTCTGCCGAGTATTTTCTTGGCAGATTGAGCATTTATATTGCCTGAATTTACCGAACCGCTGTCTGTATAAGGAATACAGCTCCTAAGCGAGTTTGTAAAATTCACATCATTGGCAGTAACTGTTAGCGATATTGTTAACAATAAAATTGAAAATAAAAATTTCTTCACCTTGCAAGCCTCTTATTTTTCTAAAGCAGCCTGTAATCTGGCCAATGCTCTTGCTAATGCTGCTTGTGCTCTTTGAGCATCTATTTGAGCATTAACTTCCGCAAGTCTTGCTTCCGCTCTCTCTTTTGCTGCTTTTGCCCGAGTAACATCAATGTCAGAGCTGTCTTCACATACATCTGCTAAAATTATGGCATTATTATCTTTAAACTGAAATACTCCGCCCATTGTTGCAAAATATCTATTTTTATCTCCGATTTTTGCTTTCGTTACACCGATATCCAAAGAAGTGGTTAACGGTATGTGGTCTTTTAAAATACCGATTTGACCGTTTGTTGTCTGAAGAACAAGTTCGTCAACCTCTCCTTCGTATACTATTTTTTCGTGTGTTATTATTTTTAAGTTCATATTAACCTCATTGAAGTTAATAAGAGTTAAGTCAATATGTTAATTAAGTATATTTCACTTATTTAATTATTCACTTATGCACTTATTCACTTAGTTCAACGTTTTTGCTTTCTCTATGGCTTCTTCTATTGTACCAACCATATAAAAAGCTTGTTCAGGTAAATCATCATGTTTTCCTTCAATGATTTCTTTAAACCCTTTAATAGTGTCTTCCAATTTTACATATTTTCCGGAAATTCCTGAGAATTGTTCAGCTACAAAGAACGGTTGAGATAAAAATCTTTGAATTTTACGTGCTCTGTTTACTGTTAATTTATCTTCATCAGAAAGTTCGTCCATACCTAAAATTGCAATAATATCTTGGAGCTCTTTGTACTTTTGAAGGATTTCCAAAACTCTCTTTGTAACATTATAATGTTCTTCACCTATAATATTCGGATCCAAAACGCGAGAACTTGATGCAAGCGGATCTACTGCAGGATAAATACCAAGTGAAGCAATTTGTCTTGATAAAACCGTAGAAGCATCCAAGTGAGAGAATGTTGTCGCAGGAGCCGGATCTGTTAAGTCATCTGCCGGAACATAAATTGCTTGAACTGAAGTAATAGAACCATCCTTAGTAGAAGTAATACGTTCTTGTAATTCACCCATCTCTGTTGCAAGCGTAGGCTGATAACCAACGGCTGAAGGCATACGTCCCAATAGTGCAGAAACTTCGGAACCTGCTTGAGTAAATCTGAATATATTATCAATGAATAACAAAACGTCTTGTTTTGAAAAATCACGGAAATATTCAGCTGCGGTAAGAGCGGATAAACCAACTCTCATTCTTGCTCCCGGCGGTTCGTTCATTTGACCGTATATAAGTGCAACTTTATCAATAACGCCGGATTCTTTCATTTCATTCCATAAGTCATTACCTTCACGAGTTCTTTCTCCGACACCGCCAAAAACAGATACGCCGGAGTGCTCAGATGCAATATTATGAATAAGTTCCATAATAAGAACAGTTTTTCCTACACCGGCACCGCCAAATAAACCGATTTTTCCGCCTTTTTGGTAAGGCTGAATTAAGTCTATAGCCTTAATACCGGTTTCTAATATTTCAACATCAGTGTTTTGATCAACCAATTTTGGAGATTCTCTATGTATAGGAAGGTAATCATTTGTTTCAATCGGACCTGCGTTATCTACCGGCTGACCTATAACATTTAATATTCTTCCTAAAATGGGTTTTCCTACAGGTATTTTTATTGGTTCATATGTGTTTATAACTTTCATTCCTCGTTTTAAACCGTCAGTTGATGACATAGCAACTGTTCTTACTCTGTTTGAACCCAACATCTGTTGAACTTCAGCTACAATAACTTTACCGTCATCACACGTTATATTTAGTGCGTTATATATTTCCGGCAATTCGCCTTGTGCAAATTCAACGTCAATAACCGGACCTATTATTTGTGTAATTATCCCTTCGTTTTTGTTTAAAGTCTGCATAAAATCTCCTATCTCTCTTCTCTGTTAAATTATATAATATAAAACCGATATTGACAAGGATATGTTTTTAATTGATTTTGCTTGCGTTATTTAATATATTAACAATGTTACAATTTTTTACAAATAACTCAAACTCTTTAACTGTGCGCAAAATATACATACATAAGATGTATTTTTATCATGTAAAATTAAAGTTTTTTAAAAATATGCCGATAATATACTTATTAAACTATATATAGATTTGAATATATAAAGGAGAAGTTAATGTCTTTAAATTTGCAAACAATCAGAACATTTTTTTCGCAGCTTGACAGGCATAAAGACAGTGTTATAAACAGGCAAGATAATTTGGGAGAAAATATAAATCAGGCATTAGGGCTAAATAACGATTCATCTATTCAATTAGATAACATTAATGAAAGTAACTACGAATATTACGCAGAATTATATAATAAAATTGTAAATTCGGCAGGAGCAGGCGATTACCTCAGAACTCTCGGTATTGATATAAACATGACAAAAACAAAATTTACTGCCGAAGAGTTAAAAGAAGAAGGTTTTAACGCTCATTATCTTTTAGAATTTTATTTTGAAAAAACTACGGATTCAGATGGTAATGAAACGTACAAATTGAAACAACCGCTTACGGTTTCAGGTAAAAATATTAAATCTTTGGATGAATTGCGCGATATTCTTAATTTAAAAACGTTTGATGAATATTTGGAATCCGAATGCACTTCAGAAAGTGGTTCCTTGTGGTCTTACTTAAACTGCTGGATTTCGTCAAGTGGACGTCTGGGAAAACAAGGTGATAATAATGATTTAGCTTGTCCTACAGACAGTTGGGCATCTGATTTTTACAAAAATCTTGCCAATGAATTAAGCCAAAGTAATTGGTCAAATTGGGGGAACGGAGGGGTAGAACGCACGATGACAGGAATGCCGTGCTATACTGTATTGGGCAAATCATGCTATATAAAATTAGACCGACAAGCTCTTGCCGTAGCATTGGTAAATGGCGGATATATAGAGGGAGGAAAGTCTCACAAAAGCTACACAATGGCAGAGCTGGACAATGCCGTGATGGCATTTCTTAATGATTTTGGTACTTCACTTGGCAAAACAATTGAGGAATTATCAGTTTATGATTTAGCTAAATATTATTGTGAAACGCAATCAGGTGTAAAAAAATACTTAGAAAATGAACACTATAAATATACAATGAATTCATCCGCAGCATTTGATGTGTACGGAAATACAGGATATGGAAGAAATAGCGCAGGGGGCGAGGTTTCATCATTTTTTAATCAAATATTAGACGGAAGAGGCTGCATAACGAATAAATTAATTGATTGGGTTTATGCATTGGAACCAACAGGCGGTGATGAGGCTTATGAAGTAAAAGAATGTATTTTGAAAGCTGCAGGAATTGATGATGACAATATGTCAATTTATCAAAAAGTTGCAAAAATAAAACAACTGTGCACAAAAGCTGCAAGTGAAAATAATACTACGTATGCAAATTTATCCGATTATCAATTATTTGATTATTTGCTTACAAATGGTTTTGTATCGGAAAGAACGTACACAAAAGAATCATTAGTTGAAACATATAAATTTACCGAAGACGAAATAGAAAAATATTATTACGTTGACGGAAAAGATGAAAAAGGCGAATATATATACAAAATGCGAAGAGATAAAGCATTGGAAGAAATGCAAATGCCGTATTCTTCTCCGTCTGTGCTTTATAGAAAGTATTATGACGCAAGCTTCTTCCCCAGAGATGAATATCAAAAATATTGTATGGAAAATGGTCTGACTGCATATGATGAAAAAGGGTATCCTATTCAAGATTCGGCAGTTGAATTTATAACAAAAACTAATCAAAAAGATTTATGGTCGCTTAAAATTCTTAAAAATGCAGGATATAATGCTGAATACGGTGAATTTAGAGATGCACTTTTTGAGACAATACTCACAAATTTTGATAATTTTAATGTTGATAATGAGTCAGGAAGTTTAATCCTTGATCAATTAGATAGCGGAAATAATCTTACTAAAGCATTTTTTGATGAACATGCCGAAGAACTTCAACGATTGTCTGAAAAAGACCAAGAAGCTCTTATTGAAAAGTGTCTGAAAAAATTAACTCAAAATTCTTTAAATATGGTCTGCGGAGATTGGCTGATATCTCTTGTAACAGCTATGGGCGGTCAAGTTACAAGTTTGGTTGACGGAAGCGGCGGTATTTTTGAAAACGGAAGTACAAAATTAGGGCATATAAAATTTGTGCTAAATGATAAAACATATGATTT
>CAJOPY010000036.1 GCA_905236505.1 Candidatus Gastranaerophilales bacterium | reverse complement strand
TAATGAATCAACCATATCACGTCTTACATTTCTTACTGCAATTTTTGTATCTTCACCAAATTTTTTAACTTCTTTTGCTGTTTCTCTCCTTCTTTCTTCTGTTAAAGGCGGGAAGTTTAAGCGAATGCAAGTTCCGTCGTTATTTGGAGCAACTCCGATTTCTGCTTTAATAACAGCCTTTTCAACCTCTTTAAGAATACTTTTATCAAACGGTGTAATAACAAGAGTTGTACCTTCAGATACTGTAACCTGTGCCATTTGTCTTATGGGAGTCGGTGCCCCGTAATATTCCACTATAACTTTATCTAAAATAGCAGGATTTGCTCTGCCTGTGCGGACCGAAGCAAAATCTTTTTTTAATTGCCCGATTGCTTTTTCCATTTTTTCTTCGCCAAATAAAAACATTTCGTCCAAAGCTTCT
Organism: Candidatus Gastranaerophilales bacterium; assembly: GCA_905236505.1. Lineage (GTDB taxonomy): Bacteria > Cyanobacteriota > Vampirovibrionia > Gastranaerophilales > Gastranaerophilaceae > CAG-196. Next base: position 19,713 of record CAJOPY010000036.1, on the reverse strand, counting down.
GACATAATTTTCTCCTTTTTTATAATGTTTGCTGATTAATTAAATTCTAATTAATTACGCGATGTGTATGTTTCTAATTATTTCCTATATATGTTCCGACGCTTGCGCCGTTCATAATTTTTACCAAACTTCCTTGTGCTTTAAAATCAAATACAATAATCGGAATTCCGTTTTGTTTGCATAGAGCGCATGCTGAAGTATCCATTACTTTTAAATCTTTTTGTATAATATCAGAATATGATATTTTATCAAGCTTTATCGCTTTCGGATTTGTTTTTGGGTCATCTGTATAAACCCCGTCTACACCGTTTTTAGCCATAAGCATTACATCTGCACCTATTTCTGATGCTCTCAGAGCTGATGCTGTATCGGTCGTGAAGAACGGATTTCCCGTTCCTGCTGCGAAAATAACAACCCTGCCCTTTTCTAAGTGTCTGATTGCTCTGTGGCGAACATAAGGTTCGGCAATTTGATTCATTGCAATAGCAGTTTGAACTCTGCATTCCACTTCAATTTTCTTAAGTGCGCATTGAAGAACAACAGCATTCATTACTGTTGCAAGCATTCCGACATAATCACCGGATGCTTGGTCCATTCCTAATCTTGCGCTGTTTTTCATTCCTCTGAAAATATTTCCGCCTCCTACGACAACGGCTATTTCTACGCCGCGTTCATATATTGAGCGAATTTCATCGGCAATCATCTCAACCGGCTTAGGATCAATCCCAAACTGTTGGTCACCAAGCAATGCTTCTCCGCTTATTTTAAGTAACACACGTTTATATTTATTATCTGCCATCAGGTACCTCACATAAAACCAACGAGCATTATACTCTCTTTACTAATCGTATTAAAAAATACCATATTTGTAAAGTGATTTTTATGAACTTCCGGATATATTGAAAAATCAATCTTTTTTATGCAAAAAATGAGCTGTTATTTATATGCTTCCGAATTTTACCAAATTTTGTTTTCTCATTCTGATATTTTCCGGAGTAACTTCTACAAGTTCATCGTCGGATATATATTCCAAACATTCTTCCAGTGTAAGTTCCTTGTGACCTTGCAGAGTAACCATAACATCTGCCGTTGCGCTTCTCATATTGGTAAGTTTTTTGGTTTTACATATATTTACAACAATGTCTTGAGGTCTATTTCCCTCACCTATTATCATTCCTCTGTATACTTTTGTGTGAGGAGTAACAAAAAATACACCCCTATCTTCAAATTGAGCAAGTGCGTATGGCACAGCTTCGCCTTCTTCATGTGCCAAAATTGAACCGCTTCTTTGTTTCGGAATATCTCCCGCATACGGTTTGTATTCATCAATAGTATGATACATAATTCCTTCACCGCGCGTCATTCTTATAAATTCGCTGCGAAAACCGATTAGACCTCTTGCGGGTATTGAAAATTTCATTACTGTTCTGCCGTTAGTGTTATTCATTTCATTCATAACAGCTTTACGTCCGGAAAGTCTGTCTATCGCTCCGCCTGCGTATTCTTCCGGTACGTCTACAAGTAAATTTTCATAAGGTTCATATTGTTCACCGTTTACGGTTTTATATATAACTTCCGGCTTGGAAACTTGAAATTCATATCCTTCTCTTCTCATTGTTTCTATTAGAATACCCAAATGCAGCTCACCTCTGCCTGATACCTTAAAACAGTCTGTAGAATCAGTGTCTTCAACCCTTAAGCTTACATTTTTTTCAAGTTCGTCATATAATCTTTTTCTCAATTGTCTTGATGTTACAAACTTACCTTCTTGACCTGCAAAAGGACTGTCATTAACAGAGAAATTCATTTGTAATGTCGGTTCATCAACTTTTATAAGAGGAAGCGGATTTATATTATTAGTGTCACAAAGAGTTTCGCCTATTTGAATATCTGAAAATCCTGCAATGCCTACAATATCACCAGCTTCTGCTTCGCCTATTTCAACTCTTCCTAAGTCTTTAAAGCCGAATAATTTACTTATTTTACCTTTATTTACTTCTCCTTGTGCATTCACCCAAGCTACTTGATCCTGAGAATGTACAATTCCGTTTACAACCCTTCCGATTACTATTCTTCCTACATATTCGTTATAATCCAATGTTGTTGCTCTGAATTGAAAAGGTTTTGTTGAATCTCCCTCAGGTTCCTTGATATTTGTTAAAATGCAATCAAGAAGCGGTATCATATCCTTTCTTTCATCGTCTAAGTTCTTTATTGCAAAACCGTTTAAGCTGCTTGCGTATATATAAGGAAAATCTATAAGATCTTCTCTGTCCGTAAGTTCTGTGAACAAATCAAAAACTTTATCTAATGCTCCGTCAGGATCTGCTGCCGGTTTATCTATTTTATTTATAACAACAATTATTTTTATTCCGAGTTCCAGTGCTTTTGAAAGTACAAATCTCGTTTGCGGCATAGGACCTTCTGCTGCATCAACAATTAATAATGCACCGTCAACCATACCTAAGACACGTTCAACTTCCCCTCCGAAATCTGCGTGACCAGGAGTGTCAACTACATTAATTTTTACACCCTTATAATCTATTGAAATATTTTTGGAAAGGATTGTAATTCCTCTTTCTCGTTCCAAATCATTGCTATCAAGTACACGCTCCTGAACTTGCTGTCCTTCTCTGAATACGCCGCTTTGTTTTAATAAACAATCCACAAGTGTTGTTTTACCGTGATCTACGTGTGCTATTATCGCTATATTTCTTATATTTTTTGACATTTTTTTTCCTGTTCTTTTATTAGAAAAATTATATAAAATAAATTTCTAGTGTTAATAATACACTTATATTGTATTTGCTAAAGTTTATATTTCAACATGATTAGCTTATTTAGATGATTGTTAAAATAAAAAACCTCAAAAATTTAAAATTTTTGAGGTTTTTTATTAGTCATCTGTAAAGACGATATTCTTATCTGCCGTTGCAGCCGAAGGCAATTGTTACGTGTTCTTTTGGATTGATAGCTGATATTTTGTATCCTTTAGCATCTACAAGATATCCGATTTCGTCACCTGTTGCCTGTACAAGTCCGATTGTTCCTGATACTGCAGTGCGGGCAAAGTCTACCGGTGTTTTTACTGTGTCATATATTACATCACCAACGCTTCTGGCTGATGCCATAAATTGACCTTGAAATGCTTCGCCTAAAGCAATACCTGTACCTGATGCAACGTCTTCAAGGCTGTTACCCAAGCTTGAAAGCATTCCGCCGGTTGTTCTTCCTACAATACCAAGCATTTGTCCTGACCATGTAAGAGGTGCAGTTACGATTCTTGATAGGATATTTGGTGTGTTTGATTTGCTGATATCAGCATTAAGTATTTGTCTTGGTAATGTTGCTCTGTGTCCGCAGTTTTCAATTTCTTGGAAAGCCAGTTTTAGAGCACCTTTTTGACATCCTGAAGGTCTTACAACTTCTACAACTTTACCGTAAACATTTGAACCGCAAGGATAAAGTTGACCGTTGATTGTTACGTCTTCTAATGTTTTCGCGGCAAATCTTTGACCTACGTGAGATGATTTTGCAGATACTTGGTCTTTAAATTTAAGCTTTAATGTAGGAATTTGAACAAGTTCTTCATCTTCAATAAACGCTTTTTTATCTACAGGACAAGTCGGGCAGTCGTTATTTGCAGTAACAGGGTTTTTGTCTATACCTGCTGCAACTCTTATGTTTTGAAGCATTGCTGCTATATCTGCACGAGTAGCTTCAGCAAACGGGTTGATTCTGTTAGGTGAAGGTGAATTGTTTAATGCACCTTTATCAAGAGCCTTCGCTATAGGAATTTGCGCCCATTCAGGAACTTGATTTCCGTCTGTGTATCTTGATAAAACTTCTTGAGCCTTACTTTTATCCATTTCTTGGCAATTAATACCTTTTGACATTGCACACAAAGCCTCTACTCTTGTTACATTATTGTTAGGCATAAATTTTCCGTTCGGATATCCCTTTAACAAGTCGTTGTGTACTGCTACAGTAATAGCGTTGCTTGCCCAATGATTAACCGGAACGTCTGAGAATAATTTTTCCGGAGTTGCGGAGTAAGCATCTCTGTTAAAGCCTTTTACCAGCATTGTTGCAAATTCTGCACGTGAAATATTTCTGTACGGTTTATATAATCTGTCAGGGTATCCCACAACAACATCATTCATTGCTAATTTGTCAATTTCGCATGCTGCCCAATGGCTTGCCGGAACATCAGGAAACATTTGTGACATGCCTGCTGCAGCACCTGTCATACCTTGCATATTGGCAAACGGTGATAAATCAAAAGGTGTGAGCGTTTTTTTAATGGCTTGAATAGAATTTGCCGTACTCATTTGAATAGGGCAACCTGCTCCGTCCATTCTTGCTTCATTTCTTACGATAGGTGCGCCTGTATGATTTGTCAAATCGTTTAAACAAGGTATGTTTGAAGCAGCACCGGTAACAGAACCGTCAGTAGCAACTGTTGTACCCATAGTACCTGCATATAATCCGTTAGCCTGACGGTTAACAGAAAATCCGTCTATTGAACGATATCCTTCTGCAGAGTATATAGAATCTCTTTCTGTTCCTACAAAATTGTTTGTACCGTAAATTGCGTTAGGATATGAATAAACCTGACGCATATCTTCTCTTGCTACATGTTTAGAGCTTGGACACAGCGCGCAAGAAGGTGTCGGATCCGGTTCGCATATAGGTGCTGTATCACAGCCGCAAGTAGGCTCCGGAACATTGTCACAAGGACAAGCATTACCTGTTACTACAGGTAACTCTTCACAACCGCATGGAGCTTGTGTTACAGATGGACGCTCCGTGCAAGGGCATGCTGCATTTGCTGTATTAAATGAACACGTTGCAATACCTACGGCAATTGCAGCTGCCACAGTAAGTTTTCTAATCGTCATTTTGACCTCCTTTTTACTTAAGTAAACTTAAGAAAAATTTTATTTTTTGGGCTTATTTAAAACCCTTTACACTATTTTTCTGACTTTTAAATTATGCAATTTTTATAAGCTTAAAACATTACCGAAAAAGGCAGTCCAAGTGATTAGTTTAAGCGGATTGTGTTAAAATTGTATTGGGAGAAGAAATTTATGAAAAAGATTTGTATTTTATTTGTTGTATTTTTGATGTTTTCTATTGTAGGAACATACGCTAAAACCGGCGAAAAGTATAATTCGCCTTTGATATCGCAGATTGCTTTATTAAAGCCTTATAAAGACATAAGTTACAGGCTAAGAGCTATAAACAAATTAAATCGTTCTTCATTAAATTTATCTCAAAGCGATAAAAGTGTTGTAACAAAATACTTTTACGGAGCGGTGCGCGGTGAAGATACTTTTTTACTTATAAATTGTTATTTAAGGGATAATTTAAGAGATTATGTACCTTCAAAAGAAATAACAACACCATTAAAGCATAGGCTCAAATACTATGCAGATTCTCTTTCTTCGGTTATTTCCAAAGCAAAACTCGATCAAAATATGTTGTTATATTCCGCTTTAGATGAAAAAACAGTGAAAACATTATTTAAAGGAATAAACATTTCAGATGTTATAACAAAACCGGTGAACAATGAAAATCTTATGTTGCTTCAAAAAAATTTAAGCGGTGTAAAATATACTGAAAAAGGATTTATAACGGCTGTTTATAACAAAAATTATGCAAAACAAACAAAGTTTTTATTTAAAATAAGTGCACCAAAAGGTCTTGAAGTTGTGTCTTTAGACGGAATAAACGATAAAAAAACAAAAGAAGTTATAATTAATCAAAATACAAAGTGGGAAGTAAAAAATATAAGTATAGACAATAATAAAAAAACAAAGAAAGATTTTTATGTTGTAAATGTAAAATATTGTATAATCAAATAAACCTAATTTAATCTTTAATTTTTAAATAGTAAGGTCTAATTCTTTTTTTATATTGACTTCTTCTTTGGTATTTATATCGGTAAGTTTGATTTTTTTTGCCAAATTTTCCAGCGATTTAATAATTCGCGGTTCGTTGATTTTCATGTTTTCAAGTCCGTCAAAATCACTGCCGATAGATGCAAAACCAAGTGTCTTGTATTTCATAACAGGACAATACGGGCTGTTAATAAGGGCGTTTAATCTGACGTTACAGCCTCCTTTTTCGGATAAGTTTCTAAATAATTTAAAAAACATAATTTGATTTGCAAGCGGAACCTTTTTTCCTTTTTCGCTAGTCCAAGTTGCCGCATAATTGACAAATGAACTTCTTTTATCAGCCATAATTGAATAATTTAGAACACCGCAAGGTTTATTATTATACGCACACAATATTCCTTCACGTCCAAATTCTTTTCCGGAAAATAATAACCCCTTTTCTATAACGTTATACCAATTATTGTATTCTTCTTTGCTAAATCCTTCCGCAATTTCCGGTAAGTTAATATCTTTTACATAGTTTTTAAGATAATCTATATCATCCGGCATAATTTTAAACAGCTTATACTTACCTTCCAAGCCGATAACTTCTGCCTTTGCAATAGGAAGAGCTTTAAAATTTGTTGATTGTGTCGGTTGAATCTTCATATACTATATATTATCACAAAAAAATTTAGTGTATAATATTTTTATGGGTATGAGAAGAGTTTTTTTAATTATTTTTATATATTCTTTACTTGTGCAGCCTTGTTTTGCAATAAAAATAGGACTCCAAACCCGTGTAAATAAAACTTATCTTGGGGCTTCAACCGCTGCTGAAATTATAGATGCAAAGACAAACAAACAAATATACGTTATGGAGCAAATGCAAGGGTATGAATTAAAACCGTACAGAGGAGTTATAGCGATTAAAATTGACGGTCAATATATGAAAATGAAAACGGATTCAATTGTTATAAAACCTGAATCTAACGGATTTGTTTGTGTAAAAAGAAAATGGTACAGAGGTAATTTAAAAGTTATAAATGATGATAATGCCTTGACTGTAATGAATGATATTCCGTTGGAACTTTATCTGCAAGGTGTTGTGCCTTCTGAAATGCCCTCAAGTTGGGAACACGAAGCTCACAAAGCGCAAGCAATTGCAGCAAGAAGTTATGCTGTAGCAAACTTGGGTAAAAGAGCAAAATACGGGTATGATTTAAAAGATACTCCGGAGGATCAAGCGTACGGTGGTGCTTCTGCCGAAACAAAAAATACAAATGATGCCGTAACAGAAACTGAGGGAATTGTTCTTATTTGTCAGGGAAAAATTGTTCCTGCATATTATTCAGCTTCGGCAGGAGGGCAAACTCGTTCCGCAAGTCAAGTTTGGATGCACGATTTACCTTTTATAAAATCGGTTCCTTCATACGATGACGGTGTAAAAAAGAACGGTCACGGTGTCGGAATGAGCCAATACGGTGCTAATAATCTTGCGAAAAGAGGGTATAACGGATATCAAATTCTTAGATATTTTTATGCAAATACAAAATTTGCAAAGCTAAAGGAATAATATTTATACGAAGGAATAAATAATGAAAACAGCACAAGTAAGCGGAAATAAAATAGTTATAAAAGAAGTAAGCAACATAAGACTAAATGACAGAAAAGGAGCAATATTAAAAGTTTTAGGCTCCGGTTTATGCGGTTCTGATATTGTAAAATTCAGAGAAAATATTGTGTCTGACGGTACTGTACTGGGGCATGAAATAGTCGGCATAATAGAAGAAATAAATTCCGAAACATCATTTCAAAAAGGGGACAGAATTGTTACATCGCATCATATTCCGTGCGGAAAGTGCGATTATTGCAGGCATGGTAATGTTTCTATGTGTGAACATTTTAAGTCAACAAACATAATACCCGGAGGTTTTAGCGAGTATGTTTTTATATCCGAAGAACATTTACAAAATGTTGCGTATAAAGTTCCGCAAAACATAACCAACGAAATAATATCATTTTATGAGCCTTTGGGATGCTGTATTCGTGCAATTAAGAGATGTGATTTATTACCTGAGGATAAGGTTCTTGTTATAGGATTAGGTTCAATCGGATTACTTATGGGTGAAGGACTTAAGGCACTAGGGTACAAAGTATACGGCTGCGACTTAATACCGGAAAGAATAGAACTCGCGAATAGCTTTGGAATAGAGTCTTTTAATTCGTATGATATTTCTGATTTTTCAAAACTCATTGTTGAAAAAAGCGGAGGAATTAATGCTGTGTTTATGACATCCGGTGCGGATAAGGCGCTTGATGTAGCGCTTTGTTCAGTCAACAAAGGCGGAAAAATCTTAGTATTTTCCAGTACACCCAAAAACAGCGGGTATCCTAATAATGAAATATATTATAAAGAATTGACTGTTTTAGGGAGCTATTCTCCTTCACCAAAGGACTTAAAGGAATCATATGATATGCTTTGCTCCGGAAAAGTGAACGTTAAAGGAATTACAACGGTTTATACTTTAGAAAATATACAAAAAGCATTTGAAGATACAATCGGGAATAAAATTTTTAAAGCGTATATCAGCATTGGTGAAATTTAAAAATAAATTTATTTAATTCTTTGCCCTAATGAGTTATAAACTTTTCCGTCCGGTTGACGAATTTCCAAATGTCCTTTTATTATGCGTTTTTTAGCCTTATTTTCATCATTTTTTGTATTTTTTATTCCGGTTGCGGTTGCTTTAATAAGTGCTTCTTCAAATGAGCTGAACATTATTCCGCTATCTATCTCAGCAAGCCCCTCATCTGTTATATCGTCATATTCAAAATTAGATATATCCCACATATCGTCAGTAAACTTATTTGTTTCATTTAAAAGCTGTTCTCCGGTATCCCAGCGGGCTGTTCGTGCTTCATCAACAGTTAAACTAAGCATTTTCTTAGCATAATTTTTTGCAATAAGATATACATCTTGTTCTTCTTTGGTCATTGATGCAAAATTTGCGGTTTTACATTTTTCAAGTGTTCCACGATTTGCTTTTGCAAATTCTTCATAATTTTTATATTCCTTTGGCAAAAATTCTTTTGCAATTTCATCAACATCATATTCAACTTGTTTTACATCAGAAGGTTCTTTTCTGTTGTTAGCTTCATCAATTGCTTTTTGTACATTTTTGCGAAGCATGTTAAGAGATTTTATATCTTCTGTGGTCATTTTCCGTATCTCATCTAAATCAAATGTTATAAGTTCGTTATAAGTAGGATAATATCTGTAATAAGGACGGCGCGGACGGGTCATAACATTAATATCTTGATATACTTGACAAACTTCATAGGCTTTATTTATTGCCTGCTCCATTGTGTGAAGTTTTTCATAACCTATATTATAAGCAGCTTCTGTAATTTTATGACGTTCATTATAATCAAGATTATCATTGTAGTATTTTCTTGCAATATTAAATTCTTCCGAATATGTTTGAGAATTATCTTTACTGCCGGCTCTTGTTCTTTTTACGGAAAGTCCCATAAGCTCCATAATGTTAGTTTTGTCTTGTTTTTCGTTAATCATGTGAGCCGTAAAATCAATTATTTCTTTTCCGTTAAGACCTTGTATTTCATCTTTGTCATATATTTGTGCTATCTTTTTTTTATCATTTTCCCAAGATGAATAATCAATTCTGATATTGTCTGTCATAAAAATCCTCTATATTTTTTATTATATTTATATAAAGTATTTTTCTTTAAAAAAATTGCCTAAAAAAAACAACATTTAAATATTTTTTAAATGTTCAATTTTAAGCTGAGGTTTAATTAAAACGGAAACCGCATCAATTCTGTATTTTTTATATTGGGGATTTTCTTTTATAAATGTAAAAAGACCTTGTTTAATGTGTTGATATTTTGTTTTTGTAATTGCTTGGAAAGGATGTCCGCATATATCTGTTTTTCTTGTTTTTACTTCTACAAAAACAAGAGTGTCTTTGTCAAGAGCAATAATATCAATTTCGCAAAACCTTGAAAATCTTTTGTTTAAAGTAATAATTTTATAACCGTTTTTTTCAAGATATGTTTTTGCAATCTCTTCACCGTTTTTTCCTAATGATATATTTGTCATTATTCATACCTCGTGTAAGGAGGAACTATATAATATAAGTATGAAGAACGCTCTTGCTGATATAATTTTATATTTTGCTTGTTTGCCCATTTTGTAATGTATTTATTGCTCGGAAAACGGTTGAAATCTTTTACTATATATATCCAATAATTTTTATCAGTATCTAAATTATTAAAAGTATTTTTTATAATATTTTCTGTTTCTTCACCGGGTGTTTGTATTATTGTGCAAATTTTTTCAAAATTCGGTATCTTATATTTTTTTGCGTAGAAATAATAACTTGAAGCAGACGCTTCATTAATTATGATATTATCATTTTCTTGAAAGTTAGATGATACTGTTTTCATAAGAGAAGAAGGAGAATAATATAAAGCTCCTTCACACGTATAAATTCCTTTTATACCGTCAGGCGAAAAATATTTCCCTAAACCTAAAAATAATAAAATAACTATTATATAAAACGGAATTTTTTTATCTGAAAACATTTCTAAAGGTTTTATTATTAAATATATCAAAATCGGAATTAAATGTGTTGCAACTCTTGACATAAAAGGATAAATATGAGTAATTGATGCAAAAATTACAAATCCTAAAACTAAAACAGGATAAATATTGATAGGCTTTCTTTGGCTTTTATTAAAACAAATTCCAAAAATTGTAATGCATATTAATAATAAAAGCGTAACCTCATACCCGCTATTTCTAAAAAAGTAAAAAATATTTCCTAATATCAGATTTAAAAATCCTGTAGAATAAAAATCTTCCCATTCGGGTCCGTAAAAACTTAGCTGCATTATTTTTGTAGGAGCAAGATTATGCGTGTAATAAAACAGCATTACTATTCCCAAAGGAAGCAAAAATTTTAGAATTTTCTTTAAACCTTTTGATTTATTTTTAAAATTCTCATACAAACTTACAGTAATAAAAGATGCTGTATAAAATAATGAAGGTAAAGATATTAACGGCAAAGCTGCAACAACTGAACTTAGAACTATAAGTTGTTTTTTGCTTAATTCGGAAAATTTAATCTTAGGCATATAATACAAACATAAAATTCCGATTAAAAGCTCTATACCGTAATGTTTAAATACAGACGAAAAATATATAAGATTTGTATTTATACCAAATAAAAACATTCCGATTATGACAGAATATTTTTTATCAAAAATTTCACAAGAAAGTTTGTAAAACAGAAATATACTAATAATTGAGGCAAGATACGGAATAAATTGAAGTGCGTATTCATTGTATCCGGAAAAATGTGCCACAATTTTTGAAATAAACATAAACACGGGAGATGATGACCAAGGACCTATCGGTCCAAACATTTGCCATATATTAAGACTAAACATTGAACACGCCAAACGGCATTCGTCATCTTCAAAAACGCCGCCTGATATGTACATTTTTGTTCTTAAAAATATTCCAAGTAAAACAGCGAGTGAAAGTAATATGTAATAAATGTAATTTTTGCTTCTGCTCATAATATTCCCGTTTTTAAATCCATTGAATTATACCATAAATTTACTCTTCCAAAATATAAAAAAAATCCGATTTATTAACTTTTGTAACATATAATTTTTTTTAAATTGTTTACTTAACAAACTTAACACAATCTTCTGTTATTTAAAACAAGCGTCAATACTGCGTTTCGGCTTTTCAGGAATCCGATTTGTAAACTTTTGTAACAGTTTTTTAGACAAAGTATCAAGTTTTATTAAAAACATGCCGAAAGGTTAGTTATCAGAGTTGATTAGTAAAACACAGGATATAGTTGATTAGGAGTTTTGTAGTATGATTAAAAAATTGGCGATACTGTTTTCCGCATTTATTTTATTAACCTTAAATCAAGCCTTTGCATACAGAGCAAGTGATTTTTCATCTGATGCAAAAATTATATCGGCAATAACATTGTTAGAACAAGCCGGTGAAACAGATGTATTAAGAAATTTGCAAAAATATGCAGTAAAGGTTTCTTTTGATGATTTGTCAGCATATACATATAACAGCAGCAAAGCTTTTGCTGTAAGTACGTATAATAAATACGGAACAAGAGTAATTGTTATAAATTCTATATACAAAAATGCTCCTATAGAACAAATCGCTTGTTTAATAGCGCATGAAAGCTGTCACACAAAAAGAGTTGCAGATTTAGAAGAAGAAACAATAGCAACACAAAAAGAAGCTGCAACTTGGACAAGATTAAAGGTTGCTTCTAAAGTATATCCGGATTCAAGATTGACACAAAGACTTGATAAATTAAGCGGTATGTACTTAGCTTCAACAAGCGGAAATAATTTAATTCAAAATAAAATCGCGTCAAACGGTTTTTACAGAGCACAATTAGGTATTAACTAGGTTCATTAGTTAAAAAAAATATGCATTTACACCAAAACTTCAAACTTGTCAGAGCGTGTACGCATCAAAGATACTGCTGCTTGTGAATTAAGGAAGTTTAGTGCTCCCATAAAACTTGTTCTCTTGCTTAATTCACTTCTTGCAGATATCATATTATTTTGAATTTGTGAAGATATTATTTGTTCTTTTATTTCTTTATTTTGTGCAGCCGCTCTTGCGGTAGGTTCTTTGCTCGGAAAACCTAAACCGTCAGGAACTTCTTGTGTGTTTTTCTCTGTTTTTTGAGCAGAAGAAGTATTTTGTACTTGAGTTGAAGATGCTGTTTCTGCCGGTTCGTTATTATTTAACATTTTAGCAAAAGGATTGTTATTGGATTTTGTAAATGATTCACGAGCAAGAGTCATAACATCGGCTTGTACATCGTCAGTCATTGCTTGAGAACGCTCACGGACACGATTAAATATCATTTCCTTTAAGGCTTCTGCTTCTTTTCTTGTAACTATTGAATCAAACTGGTAGTTCATATTATCCTCTTATATTGCTCTTATATATATAAAAACATGAATGTGAAGAAAATTGACAAATTTTATATATTTTTTATATAAATGTTACATAACTTAACATTTGTAATTTTTGGAGTTTTGGATAAGATATGAACTTACACGCAGGTTCTTTATTTGACAAGATTTATGAGAATGTGGGGTGAAATATTAAGAACAAATGAATATAATTTGTGTTTTTATAATTTTTATTGTACAATATAAATGCTATTTATATTTCGGCTAGTGTAAAATCTTAACAGGAAGGGGACTTAACCGACCTGTTTTCTTTTGTCAAAGATATTTGTAATGTATTAAACCAACTTATTCACTTTAAAAACAGCTTATTGTTTCCAATATACGCAAAATTTTTGAATTTCATTTAGAGTTTGTTCATAATTGCCTTTAAAGCATATACATCTGTCATCTACATATAAGTAAGAGGGTATTTTTATGTTTGTAATATCTTTAAAATATTTATCAATTTTATTATCAAAAAGCCATTTGGCAGACAACATCAAATTTCTTGATGTAAATAAGTATAGTTCCGCAAATTTACTTAGTTTTTCAATAAACTCTACCGCACCGGATTTAATTTCAGGTATAAAATTTTCTTCATATGGTTCTTTTCCATATTCGTTTAACACCCCGTCTAAATCTATTAATATTTTCTTTTTAAACATTTTATTATCCTGGTTTAATGGACTGTCATTCCTGTATAAATTAATAAAACCATAACATAATATGGAATATGAGTCAAGAAATAAGAATTATTTTAGCCAAGAATATTGAAAAATTAAGAACCAAAAGAAACATGAAACGAGAGGAATTATCTTTGTTGTTAGGTTTTGATAATTCATATATTTCAAAATTAGAAAAATCAAAAATAAATATTACACTCGATAAATTAGAAAAAATTGCCAACTTTTTTGATATAGATGTTTATAAATTATTAAAATAATAAGAGCAGGTAGTTTGTAGATATTTCTCTTGATTGTTACACAATTGTTGCAAATCAAGCGGCAAAGTTGAGTTTTCAACCCGACAATAACTTATGAATTTGCAGCGAATAGCTGATTTATACCCTCTCTTAGAATTTTAGCAATTCATGCACAGCCTTCATTGCAAAATTCTATTCTCTCCGCCGGAGAGAAGGTCCATATAAAAAAAATGAGCGAATACTAATTTAACCAACTTATTCACTTTAAAAACAATTTGCCATTATTGAAGGAGATTTTTATTTCCTTTACCCTGTATTCTGTTTTAGATATAATAACTTTTATGAACAGAGAAAATGTAAGAAATTTTTGCATAATTGCACATATAGATCACGGTAAATCAACACTTGCGGACAGACTTTTGGAAGCAACCGGCACCATTGCCGAGCGTGATATGCAGGAACAACTCTTAGATACTATGGATATTGAGCGGGAACGCGGGATTACAATAAAACTAAATGCCGCAAGAATGAATTATACTTCTAATTCAGGCAAAAAGTATATTTTTAATCTCATAGATACTCCCGGACACGTTGATTTTTCATATGAAGTTTCACGTTCGCTTGCTGCGTGTGAAGGAGCTTTATTAATAGTAGACGCAACTCAAGGGGTTGAGGCTCAAACATTAGCAAATGTTTATATGGCAATTGAACAAAATTTAGAGATAATTCCCGTGATTAATAAAATAGACTTGCCTTCTGCGGATGTAGAGCGTGTAAAGCAAGAAATAGAAGAAATTTTAGGTATTGATACATCTTTGGCAATTCCGGTAAGCGCAAAAACAGGTGAAGGTATTGACAAGGTTTTGGAAGCAATAGTTGAGTTTATTCCGCCTCCGAAAGATACTACTGACAGACCGCTTAGGGCGCTTGTTTTTGACAGTGCTTATGACCCGTATTTAGGCACTCTTTGCTTCTTTAAAATTATGGACGGAAAGATGCAATTGGGTGATAAAGTTAAGTTTATGGCATCCGGAAAAGAGTACGAAATTGTTGAAATAGGATACCTAACACCAAACAGGGTGCAGGTAAATGAACTTGTTTGCGGAGATGTCGGATATTTTGCAGGTTCTATAAAAGAAATTACCCGTTTTGTCGGTGATACTGTTACACATTCCGAAAATCCGGCGTCAGAACCGCTTCCGGGATATAAAGAAGCTTTACCTATGGTATTTTCCGGAATGTATCCTGTTGATAATGAAGATTATCACGAACTTAAAGAATCGTTGGAAAAACTCAAGCTTTCTGACAGTTCTATTACATTTGAACCGGAAACGTCATCAGCTTTAGGATTTGGATTTAGGTGCGGTTTTTTGGGGATGCTGCATATGGAAATAGCACAAGAACGATTGGAAAGAGAGTACAATCTTTCTATCGTAACCACTGCTCCTTCGGTTATTTATAAAGTTCATAAAACAAATGGAGAAGTGGTTGAAATAGACAATCCGGCAAATCTTCCGGCGCCTCAATACCGAGATTTTATTGAAGAACCGTATGTAAAAGTATCCATAATTACTCCTAACGAATATGTAGGAACTCTTATGGATTTGGCTCAATCAAAGAGAGGTATATTTATTAACATGAATTATTTGGATAAAGTTCGTGTTGATTTAATTTATGAAATACCTTTAAGCGAAGTTATCACTGATTTTTACGATCAACTTAAATCAAGAACTAAAGGATATGCCAGTTTAGACTACGAATTTTGTGACTATAAACGTTCAAAACTTGTAAAACTGGATGTTATGCTGGCAGGAGAAGTCGTAGATGCTTTATCTGTAATATGTCATGAAGACAATGCATTTTATATCGGTCAAAAGTTAACGGAAAAACTTAAGACAATTATTCCGCGTCAAATGTTTGAAGTTCCTATCCAAGCTGCAATCGGCGGAAGGGTTATTGCACGAACTAATATAAAAGCTTTAAGAAAAAGCGTGTTAGATAAATGTTATGGCGGAGATATTACTCGTAAACGCAAACTTTTGGAAAAACAAAAACGCGGTAAAAAGCGTATGAAAGCGGTCGGACGTGTTGAAGTTCCGCAAGAAGCATTTATGGCTGTTTTAAGCTTAAATGAAGAGTAATTAGGTAATAAAAATGACTTTTGTTTCGTAAACATATTAAGTCAGATTTATAATTTTTATGAATTACACTTTTTCATCAATATTTGAGCCTATTATTACAAAATTTTTGTAGTAATAATTAAATATTAAAATCGCAATAAATGTTATATAATAAAAGTTTATCAGCGTAAAAATAAAATGCATAAACATATTTCTGCCAAATAGCCCTGTTGCTATTGACAAAATAAAATATGATACGAATACTGTTAAAAATAGTCCGACATTCTTAAAAAATTTGTAACTGAAAATATCTTTAAACGATATAAACAAAGAAATAAACGGGTTTTTATTTTTGTAAACAAGAGCGGGAGCATAAAATATCATAAGAAAATATGACACCAACATATTTACAAACAAAAGTATATTCCAGCTGTTTAGTTTTATAAGCTGTGTATCGCTAAGTCCGGAAAGAAATGCTTTGAGATTTTCAGGAGAATTCATTGCATAACTAAGTTGTTGAGATGTAATACCAATATTTCCGATAAATTTCATTCCGGCAGCATAGGAAATAAATCCCAAAACTATAAAAATAATTATAATATTTAATATCATTCCTAAAACCGAAAGAAAATATTCGCCGACACCTTCCGGAAATTTTGTTATAAGTTCGTCAGGATTATCCGCAGTATCTTTATTAACAGCTCGTTTTAACATAAAAAACCAGCCTGATAAAAATGCTCCAAGCATCAGAAAAAATAAAATAACCGCAATAAGAAGCCCAATTACTTTTCCGCCTGCAGAAAGCAAAAGATACAAACTTGATAAAAGTGAAAATAAAATAAGCGGTGTTGCCAAAACTATGTATTTATTTGTAAGTTTAAAACTCTCTTTTATAATACCAAACATATTTCAATCCGTACTTGTGTAATTTCTATAATTCTAATATACAATAAAGCAATAATTATCACAAATTTTTTATATCATTTTTTCTAAATCTTTTTTTGGAGTAGAGATTTCTTCTATTTTGAATAAATCTGAAAGTGTATTTATAAGTGTCGGATTTAACATTATAGGAGTACATTTTCCCAAAAATATTTTAAAATTTTTATATTCGGAAATAGTTATCATTTGCGATATTGTGTGCCTGTCGCATTGAGGAAAAATGACGGATGCAGGAATATCAATATTATCATATAAAAACTCTGTTATAAAATTTATTGCATAACTGTCAGATACCGTGTTTAGAGTAATAACATTTGTTTTTTCTTCACAGCAAGGGAGCGAAATAACAAAAATATTATCGGGAACTATTTTTAATAACGTTTCACAATACTCTTTTTGGTTTGCAGAATATCCGGTTAATCCTATAACTATTACATTTGTGTATTTTTTATCACTTAATTTGTCACGAATTTTTTGTTTTATTTTTTCACAATCATATCCGATAACTCCATCTTCACAAACTTTTCCGCTCTTAAATCCCTTAGATTTTAAAGCTGAATTGATAACAGGCTCCAAATTACCGTCTTTTAGTGATATTACTCCTTTTGAATATGCAAAATCAGTAGTATATAAAAGGCCTCTGTACAAATTTTCCACATTATAAAGTGAATGTTTTGTAAGTATAATCGGACCCGGAAATGTTGAAAAATCAAGTAAACAATTTTCTATACCTTGTCCGAATTGTCCTTTAAGATTTTTGTATTTGTCAAAGTAAGGAAAAGTATGAGCCACAATCATATCATCATGAGTATAAACATCTATATTATTATTTTGCAAAGAATCTAAAATGTATTCTAATTCTCTTATATTTGCGCCTGCAACCAAAATTCCTTTACCTTTTTCTGTCGTATATGAAACTTTATTTTCTCGCTGGTTCCCGTATCTTTTTATTTGAACGGAATGAAGGTTGTTCATTAATTCTTTATCTTTTTGCGCGGCAATAATTATAAAGTTTTTTATTTCTTCTTCATCGCACTCTGTTTCTTTTAATTTATCTAATATTTGCAAAACTATTTCATATCCGCCTGTCGCCTTTTTTTCATAACTTTCCGTATATAAAATATTTATGCAAATACTTTTTGCAAGTACAAACAAAATTTTATACATATCAAGCAATTTTTGAGGAGTGGTTTTTATTTTATTCAAAAATTCTTTTTCGCCTAAACGTAAAGACTCTATTATACTCTTTGGCTCTTTCCAATTTAAATCGGTTTTTAAAAAATCCGGCATTTTATTTTCTTGTTTTGCGAATTCTGTATATGATTTAATAATTCTCGGAAGCTCTTCATTAAAACCAAGTGTTATTTTTTCAAAATCTTTTTCTGAAAATTCGGGATTAGAAACCATAACCGATATGGTATTTAATATGAGGTTTCGTATGCTCAAATCCTCTTTTCCGCATTCTTTTAATTTTAAAGCGTAATAAGATGCGGTTTTCAGATATAAAACAATTACTTCCATTAAAGAAGAAGTTCTGGGATTTATTGAACAAATTCCTCGTGCAATACAACTGTCATATTGATAATAGTTATTAAAATCATTTGTCATAATAAAATTATGATAACTTTAAGGGAATATTTTGTAATTCCCTCATTGTG
The DNA here is from genome assembly GCA_905236505.1 of Candidatus Gastranaerophilales bacterium. Lineage (GTDB taxonomy): Bacteria > Cyanobacteriota > Vampirovibrionia > Gastranaerophilales > Gastranaerophilaceae > CAG-196. Next base: position 1,151 of record CAJOPY010000036.1, on the reverse strand, counting down.
TTATTTTATGTTATAATTTATCACAAGTCAGGAGTATAAAATGTTCAGTACGGAAAATATTTATGAAGTAGTTACTTTTTCGGTAGGCGATACAAAAGCCGGAACAAAAATGGGTAAATTACAGCTTAAAGAAAAAAATACAGGAGAAGTTCTTAACTGTATTCTTTGGGAAGAAGCCTTGAACAGAATGGATTCCAAACTATTCAGATGCGGTAATGAACTCCGGATTGTATCGGGTTCATTTAATGAAAAATATAATAACTGTCTTGTGCAAGCTCTTGAACTTATTAAAGAAGCAAAAACAGGGCTTGATGACAAAGAAAGAGAACAAGAATATAAAACACTTTTAGATAATATAAACAAAATAAAAGATGAAAAATTACGCAGTTTTGTAAGCAAAATTTATGAAGAGAATAAAGAAAAAATTCTTATTTCGCCTGCCGCAAAACTCATGCATCACAACTATATAGGCGGATTAATGGTGCACATTAATGAATGTGTAAAATACGCAGAAGCATTGATGGGAATCTTTTTTCAACGGGTTAACCATGATGAAGTCTATGCTGCTTGTCTTTTGCACGATATAGGTAAAATATTTGAATACAAAGTAGACGTGGAATCAGGACTCATAGATTATGATGAAGAATTCCGCAAAGACTGGATTTCACACTCTCAATACGGATTTTCAATTTGCATGAATGCAGGATTTAAGCGCGTTGCAAAAATGATAGCCGCACACCACGCAAGAACTGACTGGGGTGCAATAGTTGATTTAAACGAAAAAGATTTGGAGCCGATTTTGTACCTTGTGCACCACATTGACGATTTATCTGCAAAATTCGGTAAAATAAATGTAGCTATGTTGTAAATATATAAAAAAACGGACCGGCTTAATTTAAGCCGGTCCGTTTTTTTACTATTTATTCTATGATGCTGTTGCTGCTTTTTCTGCGTCAAAGCATTCTTTGCAGAGCACATCTCTGCCTTGAGTCGGGTTAAAAGGTACTTGAGTTTCTTTGCCGCATTTAGCGCAAACTGCATCGTACATTTTCTTCTTTCCTCTGCGTTGTTGTTTTTTTGCCTTTCTGCAGTCAGGGCATCTTTTTGGCTTATTTGTTAAACCTTTTTCTGCATAAAATTCTTGCTCGCCT
>CAJOPY010000035.1 GCA_905236505.1 Candidatus Gastranaerophilales bacterium | reverse complement strand
CGCCTCCAGAATTCTGGCGTTTTTATCTGCCAAAGTGTTTTGTCTGACTCTTGATTTTGTAATATAACTTCTTAGAGCTTCACGAATTAATTCTGAACGTGATCTGCTTTCATTCTCCGCTACTTCGTCAATTTTGCCTAAAAAACTTTCAGGCATTGAAATTAATACTCTAGCCATGCAATACTCCTTTTATTAATATCTGTTGTGTTAACTGTTTGTATCTCTTGTATATATATAAAGTATTTTTATCTAAAAAAATTGCCTTTTTTGATAAGAATTATTAAGTTTTGTTAAGAAAATTGGCAAAAAATCATTAAATTAAAAAAAGGAGAAAGCCTATAATTCCGTTTTGCATATATCATTTCTGTAAAACATACCGTCAAACTCAATATCTTTGGCATCGCGATATACATATTCAGAAGCCTTTGAAATGCATGATGCATATGACGTTAATACAATATTAGGCCCTTTTTGTGCTTCATATTCAAAATATCTGTTCTTTTTGACATTAGGATAAAATGCGGTTAAAATTCTGTCACTATCATTGCATATACCTTTTATGACATTTTCTTTATTATCATTTTTATTTGAATGAAGAACCAGCGACACAGAATATCCGCTTCTTAGATTTATTTCATTTACTTCATCACTGAATGAACCTATTATACAAGATTGCATAAGCGAAATAAGGTCTTCATCTAACAAATTAAGTATTCCGTCAGTATCTGAGTCTTGTGTAAACGTTTGCCATCCCAGTATCTGAATTTTACCTTCCTGTGTATAAATTCCGTTAACGCCCAAAATTCCCAAATACGGAGTTCCGTTTTTTTCCAGATATTCTATAGTCGGATATATTATATTATCCATAATATAATATTCGTCTTTAAGAGAGAGTTTATAATTAGGCACACAAGCCCCCATGCCGGAAGTAAGCTGACCGCCTTCGCCTGACAGTGAATGCTTATAAATAATAGAGCTTCCTATGGGAAGAGCTTTATACCCGTCCGTTATTGAGTAAAAAGAAAACGGTGTGCCATATACGTAATCTTCTATAATTATTCGCTTGTTTTTTCCCTGAAAAGCAGACTCTATTATTTTTTTTGCCGACAGAATTGATGTTATAACAGCAGCGCTGTTAGAATCATTATTTTTTATTACAAACGGAATTGTTTGATTTTTCAGATAATCTATTGCAACATTTGATTTTTCAAAAATTCCGAATTTTGGAGTAGGTATCCTTAATTTATAAAGCATTTTTTTTGCTAATGTTTTATTGCTCAACACTTCGCATGCGTTATATGTCGGCCCAAAAATATTTTGCTTATTATCTGCAAATTTTTTACAAATATCAACAGAAAGTGCTTTTTGGGAAATCGGAATTGTTAAATCTATATCATTTTCCAGAACAAAATCCAATAACTCATTTACACTATCTTCGCGTATATCAAGACAAGTTGCAAATTCTTTAATAGTATCACTTCCCGGTGCGACATAAACATCATTGTCATACGAAAGCCTTTTTGCAAGCGCGTATGCATTTGCTCCATTTCCTATTATTAAAATTTTCTTTTTCATAAATAAATCGGATATCCCCTCTAAATTACCTAATTACGAATTTTGACTAAATCGTTCATAAGTCTATTCTACAATATTTTAGATTTGGTGTCTATAAAATAGAAATACTTATAATATTGCTTTTGTAAAGCTTTGTAAATGTTTATATATAATTAGGCAATTTTGAATGTTCATGGAACTTACATGGAATAGTCAACGTGTGTATAAATTAGAAAGTAGATTAAAATGAATATTTCCCCAAATTATTGCTTGAAATCTTTTAATTCAAATGTAAGCACTCAGCAATTGCAAACTAATCCAAGTTTTGGAATAAAATCATATGTAACACCTGCTGTTACAATTCTTACAGGAACTGCAGCTTCTGCTCTTGCTGCACAATTATTGGTAAATCTGAATACGACAAAAACAGGAAGAAAAGATACAGCCGATACTGTAATAGAAGATAATAATAAACTAGAACTCCCTTCAAGAGATGAATTTAAGAATATGATGAAAAATTTGGGATTTACAAAATCATATACAAACACAATGTTAGATAAATACGATATAAATGCATACAAAGCTTTTGATGATTATAACTTAATTAAACAAATTGTTGAGTCAGAAGATGATAATGGTTTGCAGATTTTTTCTTGCAGAGATGCCTTTAAAATATCAAAAGAAGCTAATAATTTTTCGCGCGGATTGACAAAAATGCTTGAATTAAAAGATAATTTTGGAAACTTAAGGTTTGAAAATTTTAAAGATTACGTTGCAGCAGAGGTTTTTGAAAAATATCCCGCAGAAGCCGAAAAGTATGCTGATTTAAAAGATGAAATGGGAAATTTTAGATTTTGCGGAAAGGAAATAGATGAAATTGTTAAGGCAAAAGTAAATAACATTTTCAAACCGGAAGATATAGACAATATTTTAAATCTAAAAAGAAATGATGGCTGTTATGTGTTTAATAAATTACCGGATTGCAATACGATAGAAAGTTATATAAAAGAACCGGAATTATTTACGGAAATTTGTAATATAAAAACTCCAAATAATGGCAAATACGTCAAGAGTGACTTTATATCAAGATTGATACCATTATACAAGCAATATCCGGAGGAAACAAAACATTTATTACAAATGTCCGGTTTTGATGAATTGAACTCACGTTTTTCAGAAAAAGAGATAATTGACAAATCTTATAATCTGCAAAAAATTTACAAAAATGCACCAAGAACATTTAGAACACTGGCTTCATTAAGAACGAATGACGATAACAAATTATATCGTTTTAATTTATCCGGTATTTGTGAAATTATTAAATATGTAAGCAGTGGTGGTGAGATTTCAGAATTCAGCAAAGAAAATATCAGAACAATTAATGAATTGTCAAAAATAAGTGTTGATGACGGTTACTTAAATGTTGATAACATTTGTAAACTTTTTTATGTTTATAAACACTATCCTGAAGAAACAAGAGAGATTATGAATAATTATTCCGCAGAAGACGAAGATGGTGATGTTTGCACACTTATTCCATCGGAAGAAGATGTTAAACTTTATATTGAAAATTGTAATGAGTTTAATAAAAAATATTCATAAAAACTATACCATATAGTCTAAATAATGTTTCTTGTATGACAAATTGCAATTGCAATTGCATCTACTGTATCGTCAAGTTTAGGAAGAGAATCCGTATTTAGCAAAACTTTGACCATTTGTTCTACTTCTTTTTTTTCTGCCCTTCCGTAACCTGTTAAAACTTGTTTTACTTCCATCGGAGTGTAACTGTATGCGGGAATTGAAAATTTTTCCAAAACAGTAAGAATAACTCCCCTTGCTTCCGCTACCGGAATTACTGTTTTTTGGTTTTTAAAGAAAAATAAATTTTCCACAGATGCGCAGTCAGGTTTGTATTTATCAACGACAAATGATAAATCCTTAAAAATCTCAAATAAACGTTTTGAATCGGGTAGAGTTTTGTCTGTTTGGATTGAACCTGATGCCAAAAGGCTTATTTTATTATCCGTATAATCTATTAAACCATAACCGACTATTGCCATTCCGGGATCTATGCCAAGTATTTTCATATAAGAATTATAACAATTACTTAATAATATTACAATAATTGATGACAATGAATACATTTTGATGTAGCATGGTGTTAATAATAACAGAATAAAGGAAATGTTTTTTAATGGAGAATGAAAAATTAATCGGTATTCCTAGAGGAATGTCATTTTACAATAATTATCCGTTTTGGTACGGATTTTTTTCGGCATTGGGTATTAAAATAATATTATCCGATCCTACTACTAAACAAACTATGTCTGACGGTGCAGCACTTGTTGTAACTGAAACCTGTCTGCCTATTAAAATATATTTGGGGCATATTTTAAATTTAATATCAAAAGGAGTGAAAAATATATTCGTTCCTTCACTTCAATCTATTGCACCTAAAATATATAATTGTTCAAAAATCAGAGGTTTACCGGATCTGGTCAGAAATGTTATAAAAGCCGATATTAACATTATAGAACCGACTCTTGATAAATCGGCAAAAAATCAAGGACTGTATGATTTCTTAAAAGAATCCGTAGAACCATTTGGAATTACAAATTTTGATGAGATAAAAAGAGCCTCTAAACAAGGTTGGAAAGTATACAATAACTTTTTAGTCATGGCTCGTTCAGGCATGGATTATAAAAAAGCAATGCACTACGCTTTAAGCGGAAAAGTTTTTATAGAAGAAGTTGCAAAAACAAAATCCGCTCCAATAAATGTTGCACTTATATCTCACGGATATAATATGTACGATGAGCGCGCAACAATGAAAATTTTTGACAAACTTGAGAAAATGGATGTTAAAGTTTTTACATCGCTCCAACTTACTGACGAACAGTTAAATGAAGGTATTTCTTCTCTCGGACAAAAAAAATATTGGGCTAACGAACATGAAATGATTGGTGCTGCAGGACATTACCTCAAAGACAACAAAATTGACGGCATTATATCAATAAACGCATTCGGATGCGGTCCCGATTCTTTAATGGTTGACAGAATTACAAGAAAAGCAAAAGAATACGGAAAGCCGATGCTTATTTTAACTATTGACGAACAAACGGGTGAAGCCGGCTTTATTACAAGACTGGAAGCTTTTATTGATATGTTATTCAGAAAAAAACGTTCCAAAATAATGGCTGATGTTGAGTTAAAGGAATATGATTTTGTTCCCCAAACAAATATCTGTGACTCTATAATTTCCGGAAAATAGATATTTTATAAGAGGAGAAATGATGTCCGGATACATTGCTATTACAGATATTCATGGTGAATACGAAAAATTGGAAAGCTTGCTTGGTAAAATAAAAGCAAAAGATGATGATATTTTTGTGTTCATGGGTGATTATATTGACAGAGGTGCTAAATCAAAACAAGTCGTTGACAGGATTATAAAACAAAGCGAAACCAATAAATGTATATATCTTATCGGCTCGCACGAATACGCAATGATGCACTACAATCAAGATGATTATTATCGTTTCTTGTTTGAAAACTATGGTGGTCCTTCTACTGTAAAAAGTTACGGCAGTTTTGAAAATATTATGAAAACTCACGGAGAATTTTATAAAAATCTTAAATTTTATTACAAAACTGATAAATATTTATTTGTTCATGCCGGTATAAATCCTGATTATCCGTTAGACAAACAAATTGAAACTGATTTTGTATATATAAGAGGTAAATTTATATATTCACCGCACAACCTTCCGCAGAAAATAATATTTGGTCACACCGATTTTAAAGAACCTTATATTGATGAATATAAAATCGGTATAGATTTAGGATGCGGTAAATACCCTAATGCAAGGCTGTGCGGACTAATATTAAGAGATAACTGCGAGAAAGAATTTGTTTATTCAGATTAGACAAAAAAACAGGTGACTTCCTGTTTTTTGTCACCTGCTTTTATTAAAATTCAGTTATTAATTTTATTGAACTTTTGCCTTATCTTCTTCGGTAACACCTTTTATTGTAAGGTTAATTCTGCCCTTGTCATCTATTTTTATAACCTTTACAATAACTTCATCACCGATATTTACATGCGGTTCAATTGTTTCTATTCTTTCTTGACAGATTTGAGATATATGAACCATACCGTCTTTTCCGCCGCCAAGTTCAACAAACGCTCCGATCGGAATAATTCTTACAACTTTACCCTTTATTACCATTCCGACTTCAGGTTTAAATGTAAGATCATTAATCATCTTTTTCGCAATTGCAGCACCTTCCTGATCGTTAGAAGTAATTGTTACCACACCGTTATCCTGAATATCAATTTCTGCACCTGATGCATCAATAATTGCTCTTATTTGTTTTCCGCCGGGTCCTATTACTGTTCCTATATCCTCTACTGGAATATTCATAGTTGTAATAGCCGGTGCAAACGGTGAAAGTTCCTTAGCAGGTTCTGTTATAACTTTTCTCATTTCGCCTAAAATATGTAATCTGCCTTCTTTTGCTTGAGCTAAAGCTCTTCTTAAAGTATCATTAGCTATACCTTTTGCTTTCATATCCATTTGAAGAGCGGTAATACCGTCATCATTTCCGGTTACTTTAAAGTCCATATCGCCTAAGAAGTCTTCTATTCCTTGAATATCGGTTAATACAACAGGTTCTCTGTTCGGTTCAGTAATCATACCCATTGCAACACCGCCTATCATGCATTTTACAGGAACACCGGCATTCATCAAAGCCATTGAAGAGCCGCAAGTTGAACCCATTGATGTTGAACCGTTTGATTCAAGTACGTCTGATGTTACACGAATTGTATATCCGAATTCTTCTTGAGAAGGAAGTGCAGGAACATTGGCTCTTTCTGCCAAATTACCGTGACCGACTTCTCTTCTTCCCGGTCCTCTTAAAGGTTTCACTTCACCTACGGAAAATCCGGGGAATATGTATTTATGCATATAAGTTTTTTCAGTTTCCGGATCAACTCCGTCCAGCTCTTGTTTCATTCCCGGACCGGCAAGAGTTGCAACTGAAAGAATTTGTGTCTGTCCTCTTGTAAATACAGCAGAACCGTGTGCACGAGGAATAACTCCGACCTCACACCATATAGGACGAACTTCGTTCGGTTTCCTTCCGTCAGCACGAACGCCCTCGTCTAAAATCATTGCACGCATTATATGCTTTTCTGCGTTCTTAAATTCTTCGGCTACAAAATCAATGCCTGTTTCTTCTATAATCTGTTTGATATAGTGATCATCAGGAAGTGCTTCTACTTTTTCTTTTACAAGTTTTTTAGCTTCTTCTAACTTGTCTTGTCTGTATTTTCTGTCAAAATTGTGATATGCATCAAAAATCATATCGTGAGCAACTTCTTCAATAATATTCTTAAGTTCGGTTGTATCGTACGGATTAACAAATTCTTCTTTTACAACACCACAGTCTTTTGCAAACTGTTCTTGAGCTTCGCATTGTTTTCTGATTTCAACTTGCGCAAATTCTACAGCGTTCATAATATCGTCTTCTGTTACAAATTTACAACCTGCTTCAACCATAATTACGGAATCGTGAGTTCCTGCTACAACTATATCTAAATCTGATTTATCAGCTTGTGCGTGTGTCGGATTAGCAATCATGTTTCCGTTTTCATCTTTAGAAACTCTAACGGCTCCGATAGGTCCTTCAAAAGGAGCGCCTGATAGCATTAATGCGCAAGAAGCACCTAACATTGCCAATGTATCCGGCTGATTTTGCTGATCATAGCTAAATAATTGTGCAACTATTTGTATATCATTTCTATATCCCTTAGGAAATAAAGGTCTTATCGGTCTGTCTATTAAACGTGAAATAAGAATAGCTTTATCGCTAGCCTTACCCTCTGAACGGTTATATCCGCCTGGTATACGTCCGATTGCAGACATTCTTTCTTCATAATCAATAAGTAACGGGAAAAAGTCTATTCCGACTCTTGGTTCTTTACTTACACAGCAATGTACAAATAACATTGTATCACCGCATCTAACAGTAACACTTCCGTTAGTAGATTGTGCATACTTCCCTGTTTCAACTGTGACGGTTTTCCCGCCGATTTCTAACTGAAAACTTTTTGTTTCCGGTATTGTCATCTTTCCTTCTTTCTTCGGCTACTCGAAAGCCGAATGCTTCCATTTGTTATACTAAATATCATGATTAAGTATACCATAAATATAAATTATTTTTTTAAATAGCAAAATTTTTCTTTTTCGGTTTTATTATATTTAACGGAAAAGAAAAATGTCACCCAAAATAATAACACCTATAAGAGCTGTTTCTTTACCACTCATTGCAGGCGGAGCAGTTCTTAATAAAATGAACGGAATATCAAACAGCGCACATTTTTTTAAGCCGCAAAGAAATGTGAATGATTATTCTATGCCTATAAATGACGCATTTATTCCTTCTGTCTTTAATAAAAACAAAGAAGATTCTGTAGACCAAGAATTTCAAGATCTTTATATTAAATACAAATCAGAAAATAATGACGTAAACAGAATGTTTATAGAACTTGTAAACAGAAATATTTTGGATCCTGATGTTAAATATTATTTTGAACTTTTGGATATTGCATTAGATAAAGAGTTTAAGGGAGATAAGAATAAAATTTCAGATTGCTGCAAAAAACTTTTGAATACAAGTAATGAAGTACTCTCACTTTTTGTTAATTCAAATTATTACGATTTTGACACATATTTAAAATATGCCGATAAAATACCTAAAAATGTAATGGAAGATTTAGATATAAATAATAACAGATTTCATTACGTTTTAATGGTATTAAAATCATTAGATGATTACGAATCTATAAAGAAAAACGATAACAAAAATTATAGTTGGAAAAATACTGTAAATAAAAAATTGAATAAGCTTAAAAAAGTTGTATATAATAATCCGGATAGCTATATAAACGGAAATTTTTCTTCAGAAAATGATAAAATTCGTTTAATTGACAAATTTTTTAGCAAAAATGAATTTATATTGTATTCATTGCTTGCAACTTTAGATAATGAAACTTTAGATTATTTAATGAAAAAAAGATTTGATTCAGTTACAAATGTTTTGAACAAAGTTTTATTATGGAACAAGGATGACTTGATTTTATTGGAAAATTTATGTAAGTGCTCAAAAATTAATAATGAAAAATTAACGCCGGAAGAAAAGCTTAGTTTTATTGACTTAATAGAAATGTACAAAACCGTTTCAAAAGACATTACTGACAATGATATAAAATCGGAGAAGTACACTTATACCCTAAAAAAACAAAAAGAAAATCTTAAAAATACCGTTAAGACCGGATTTATTGATATAGAAAAATTACAAAAAGAGATGTTCATTACATCCCTATATTGGTCCGGTTTAAAAAAAGAAGATATAGAAAAAATCCCCGAAGAGATTATTAACAAATGGAATTTTAAATATTCATCCGACATTATTAAAGAACTCAACAATTTTAATTTAACCAACCACAGAGATTTAAAAAATATATTAGTAAATACAAATTACAAAGATTTTAAAACGTATATTCACGATACTTCAAACATGTACGGACAAACTAATTTAAAAACTCAAAAAATATTTCAAAAAGAAAAACTAAACTACAATAAATGGGTAAACCCAAGAAAAGATTTAAATATTATATTCAGAAAAAATAATCCGGAAAAAGAATTTTTAGAGAATGTCGGGGAAATTGTTGAAGTATATATAAACATGCTGCTTAAAGGAAATTTAAAACAGTACTTGAAAACAAAAATTTTAAGAGAATACATTGATACAAGCAATAATGTATTCAAAATTCCGGATGAAATAATAAAAGACAAAACAAATCTTAAAAATTTTATTAATAATTTGATTAATAAACTTAATCCGGTGTGGAAAAGAGCTGAAGAAAATCAACAAACTTCATCAAATGCAAGATATACTCTTTCTGTTAAAAATAAACTTAATCACCTATTAAAACAAATAAATGAAAAAGATTTTAACAAAGGAATTGAAGATATTGATTTAACTATAAAATCTTGGGAAAGAGATCCGTTTAAAGACTTATTTCAAGGATTTTACAGCACAAATTGCCTGAAACTCGGCGGTTCAAAAAGTGATGATATGAACACCTATCTTTTAAATACAAGTTTGAACATGGTTGAAGTTATAAATAACAAAAACGGAGAAACTATAGGTAACGCTCTTATATATTTTGTGCGTGATGCTGACGGATACCCAAGCTTAGTAATAGACAATGCGGAAATTAATAACAGTATCAAATTTGAACCGGAAACAAGCCGTTCTTTGCTTATGAATATTGCCGAATACGTATCCGAGCTCGGACACGATGTTTCAGGTAAAGATATTCCTGTTTATATAGGAGTTGGCTCTCCTTTTAATGATTTAGAAATTCCCAATACTATATCAGATGTAATACAAATAAAATCCGGCATCAATTTCATCGGAATGCTTCATTGTGATAGCATATATACAGATGTTTACGGGCATAACGTAAATTTTAATGCACCTTATCCGCTCGTAAAAATGGGAAACTTAATCCGGCTTATGTAAGATTAAAATAAATTCAGCTGAGGGGTTAAATCCGAGAACTCAACATCAGTACCTTTTTTCTTTGCAGATATAGTTTTAACAGATTTTTTCTGAAGTTGATTCATCAAAATCTCAGAACGGGAAATTACTTCTTTGGGTATACCCGCCATTTTTGCAACTTGTATACCGTAACTTTTACTTGCACCTCCCGGAACTATTTTTCTTAAAAATTCTATTTCTCCGTTTTCTTCACTTATTGTGATACGGTAATTTTTTATTTGAGGATATGATTCCGTCATTACATTAAGCTCATGATAATGAGTTGCAAATATGCATTTTGCCTGAATTTTTGTTGCTATATATTCCGCAACAGCCCAAGCTATTGCTACTCCGTCATACGTGCTGGTTCCTCTTCCTATTTCATCAATTAAAATAAGACTTTTATCAGTTGCATTCCTTAAAATATTTGCAGTTTCGGACATTTCTACCATAAAAGTAGACTTTCCTGTTGTTAAATCATCACTTGCGCCAACTCTTGTAAATATTTTATCAGTTATACCTATTTTTGCATAATCAGCAGGAACAAATGAACCTATTTGGGCAAGTATTGCTATTAAAGCATTTTGACGCATAAACGTTGATTTTCCTGCCATATTAGGTCCGGTTAAAATCATAAATTGAGTTTTTGTATTACTGCCGGAAGATAATTCCAAATCATTTGGCACATATGCTCCCAATGGCAATATTTGTTCCAAAACAGGGTGTCTGCCGTTTTTAACGAGAAAATCTCCGCTTTCATTTAAATCAGGGCAAGTATAATTATGCTCTATTGCTGTATTTGCAAACGATGTATATACATCTAATTTTGCTATACATTCAGCTGTATCTCGTATGATTGTTACAAATTCTTTTGCATACTCCTTTAAATCAGTATAAATTTTGTACTCAAGCTCATTTGCCTTAGTCTGCGCATTAAGAACCTCATCTTCATGTTTTTTTAGTTCTTCTGTTATATACCTTTCACCGTTTGTAAGTGTTTGTTTTCTTATATAATCAGCGGGAACTTTACTTAAATTTGAATTAGTTACCTCTATGTAGAAACCAAAAACTTTGTTATAACCTACTTTTAATCCGCTAATATCCGTTCGTTCTTTTTCTCTTTGTTCAAAATTTCTCAGCCAAGCTTCTCCGTTATTGAGTAAATCACGCAAATAATCAAGTCTTGCATTAGCGCCGTCTTTTATAATACCGCCGTCTTTTATAAGTCCGGCAGGCTCATCTGAGATTGTTTTTTCAATTATATCGGCAAAATCTTGCAGTGAGGATAAATTTTCCCGAACAGGCTTAAAAATGTCTAAACCTATATTTGATACGGCTTCTGCAAGTTCCGGAAGAACATTTAAAGACAATTTCAGATTGACAAATTCTTTGGGATTAACAGTGTTATTACTTAATCTGGTTGATAAACGTCTTATATCATAAATCCTTTTCATTAAAGTTTCTATATTGTAGCGTTCGTTAGGATTTTCCGTTAATATTTTCACGTAATTTTGACGATTTTTTATCTCTTCAATATCTTTTAACGGTTGGCAAATCCACGACCTTAGAAGTCTTGCGCCCATATTTGTACTTGTTTTATCTATTGCCCACAGTAAAGATCCGTATTTGTTTTTATCTCTTAGCGTTTCAACAAGTTCTAAATTTTTTCTTGTGGCAATGTCCATTGACATATACGCAGATAATTCGTATGTTTCTATATATTCAAATCGCGGAAAATCTTCTTTTGTATTTTCCCAAATATAAGCTAATAAAGCTGCCGAAGCTGTATATCCCATGGGGCACATATCATATCCGAACGAATCCAAATTGTTTACGTGCAAAACTTGTTTTAGGTTATTTTTAACATTATTTTCTTCAAAAACATAAGCCGGTACTTTTGAACAATTATAATTTTCCGTAATTTCATCAGGCAAATCAACTGTTTCTTCCGGAACAATTTGAAAAGGTTTTAGCTCCATCTTTTTTGCCTGTGCAACAACTTCTGATGGCTGTATTCTGGCAAGTTCTGTTAAAATAGTTTCATAATTTGTCTGAGTTGTTTTAAACTCACCCGTTGAAGTATCTGTATAGGCAAAACCCCATATATCGCCTTTTTGTGGTTTATATATTGCACAAATATAATTATTTTTGTTTTGCTTTAATAAATCACCTTCATAAAGAGTTCCGGGTGTAATAATTCTTACAACTCCTCTCGGCACAATTCCTTTTACACTTTTTGGGTCAGCCAATTGCTCGCATATAGCTACTTTTATATTCTTTTTAACAAGTTTTTCCAAATAACTGTTTAAAGATTTTGCAGGAACTCCGGCAAGCGGAATTTTCCCTATTTTTCCTCCGTCACGTCCGGTTAGGGTAATCTCTAATTCTCTTGACATAACTTCGGCATCTTCAAAAAATGTTTCGTAAAAATCACCCATTCTATACAAAAGTAAACAATCCGGATTGGCTTTCTTTATTTCTAAAAATCTTTGCATGGCAGGTGACAAATCTGCTGCTTCAACATCTGCTGTTTTTATATAATTTATTTCCGACTTTCCCATAATCTCATTCTAACATGGAGAAAATTAAGAAAAAAGATATAACATACTTTACTTTTTTATAAGTTTGTGTTTAATTATACTTGTACGGATATCCTCTTTTAGTCCGTTACAAAGCGGAAGTTGCGGCTGAACTTCCCGACATTAGAGAAATATAAAAGAAGGAATTTAACATGTTAAAAATCAGATTAAAAAGATTAGGCGCTAAAAAAGCTCCGACATACAGAGTTATTGTTATTAATTCAACTACAAAAAGAGAAGGTAAACCAATTGAAGAATTAGGTTACTACAATCCTAAAACAAAAGAAATGAAGCTTAATAAAGAACACGCTCAAGCTTGGATTTCAAAAGGTGCACAACCTACTGATACTGTAAAATATTTAATTGCAAACTGTAATGCTGACGGTTCTTTGAACTATAAGAAAGCTGAAACGGTAAAACTTTCTAAAAAAGCTCAAGCAAAAAAAGCAGCTGAAGAAGAAGCTGCAAAGAAGGCAGCCGAAGAAGCTGAAGCAGCCAAAGAAGCAGAACAGGAAAAATCAGAAGAACCTGCAACTGAAGCATAAGTTATTATTTTTTATAAAAAACACCTCCAATCGGAGGTGTTTTTTTATGATATTTTACAAACAATTTTTGGTGTGGGATAATATTTTTATGAAAAAACCATTTCAGATAGTATCTAAATATAAGCCATCAGGTGATCAGCCAAAAGCAATAGAAGAATTGGTTGAAGGAATAAAAAAGGGTGATGACTCACAAACGCTTCTCGGTATAACCGGCTCCGGAAAAACATTCACAATTGCTAATGTTATAGAAAAAATACAAAAGCCAACGCTTATAATTGCACACAATAAAACTTTAGCGGCACAATTATATAATGAATTTAAAGAACTTTTTCCGAATAACGCAGTAGAATACTTTATATCATACTATGATTACTATCAGCCTGAAGCTTATATCCCAAGAACAGACACATATATTGAAAAATCAGCAAGCATAAATGATGAAATTGACCGATTAAGACATAATACAACAAGAAGTCTGTATGAACGTGATGATGTCATTATAGTTGCATCAGTCAGTTGTATATACGGACTGGGATTACCGGAAAGCTATTTTAGAGGCACTATTAAAATATCAATCGGTGACAATATTGAAAGAAATGATTTAATAAAACATCTTGTCCTGACAAGGTATACACGAAATGATTTAGAACTTGAAAGAGCGACATTCAGGGCAAGAGGAGATATTCTTGAGATAATGCCTGCTTATGAAAAAATAATAACCAGAATTTATTTTTTTGGAGATGAGATAGAAAAAATTGTAAAAATTGACCATTTAACAGGTGAAATTATAGATTCTCCGAATTTTGTATACATTTATCCCGCAGTTCACTACATAGCATATGACGAAAATGAAGATGAAACGCTTGATATGATTCGTACAGAACTTCGTAACCGAGTTACAGAACTTGAAAGCGAAAATAAAATACTGGAATCTCAACGATTGCAACAACGTGTAAAGTACGACATGGAAATGATAAAAGAAATGGGTTATTGTTCCGGAATAGAAAATTACTCCCGCATAATAGAACGCCGCCCGATAGGTTCCGCGCCGGCTACGCTTTTAGATTATTTTAGAGGCGATTTTTTAACTGTTATTGATGAATCTCACGTAACACTGCCGCAATTAAACGGAATGTACCACGGTGATGCCTCGCGTAAACAGGTTTTAGTTGATTTTGGTTTTAGGCTGCCTTGTGCCAAAGACAACAGACCTTTAAAATGGGAAGAATTTTTTAACAAAGTCGGACAAAAAATTTATATATCAGCAACTCCGGGCGAGTTTGAAAAAAAGACTTCAACTCAACTTGTAGAACAAATAATACGTCCGACAGGATTGGTTGACCCGAAAATATCCGTTCGCCCTATTGAAACTCAAATTGCGGATTTAAAACTTGAAATATCCAAAAGAGCCAAGAAAGATGAGAGAGTCTTAATAACTACTCTAACTAAAAAAATGGCAGAAGATTTATGTGACTTCTTTTTGCAGGAAGGAATTCGTGTAAGGTATCTTCACAGCGGTATTAAATCAATAGAAAGAGTTGAAATATTACGTGATTTAAGACTCGGAGAATTTGACGTACTAATCGGAGTAAATTTATTAAGAGAAGGTTTGGATATTCCGGAAGTTTCATTAGTAGCTATAATGGATGCCGATAAAGAAGGATTTTTACGTTCTGACACAAGTCTTATACAAACAATAGGGCGTGCTGCACGTAATGCCTGCGGAGAAGTTATTATGTATGCTGATAAAATAACCGATTCTATGCAAAGAGCTATTGATGAAACGAACAGAAGAAGAGAAATACAGTTGGAACACAACAAAAAATATGGAATAATTCCGCAAACAATAAAAAAACCGATTGAAAATAATCTTTTGTCACTTGTTGCAAGTTATCGTGATTTTGAAGATATTGTTGCGGAAGAAATGGTTGATTTAGGAATAGAGAAAAAAGATTTACCGAAACTTATATCAAAATTAGAAAAAGATATGCATAAAGCTGCTAAAATATTGGATTTTGAACGAGCAGCAGAAATTCGTGATCAATTAAAAAAATTACGTGAAATGGTTTAAAGCTGTGATAAAATAGTTTTATGATAAAAGATTTAGTATCGTCTGTTTGTAAAAATAAAAATCTTCTTATGACCGTAAGCGTCGTTATTTATATATTAGGGATTATTGCCGCTTTAAATAACCGCACTGATTTTTTCGTGTTATTTATAACGTTAATTTTTATTTTTCTTATAATAAAAAATATAATTCCTACGCGTATAATTATAATTTGGACAATAATTTTTTATATAGGAATAATTAACACCTCTGTCAGGTTAAAAGAAACTGACGACATTCTAAGTCTTGCCCCTGTAAATTCGGTTATTTACGGAAAAATAATTTCAATACCACAAATTAAAGATAATAATAAAGTAAAATTTTTCTTTAAAGTAAACCAGATTGAATATGACAATATGGTGAAAACATATAAAAACGAAAAAGTTTTGGTATCCATAGACACAAATGAAAAACTAAATATATATGATTCATACAAAATACGAGGAAGATTATCACCTCCTTTTAAAGCCGGAAATCCTTCTCAGTTTGATTACGGAAATTATTTGAAAAATTACGGAGTATACGCAGTATTTTACGGAAGGAATCCTTATTCAATGAAAGATTTGGACATTCCTTGTTACGAAAAAATTCCGGAAAAACATGCTATTAATGAAACTTTTTTGCAAGAAGTTAATAATTACCGTGAAAAAATCTTAAAAGTTCATTCAAAATATATGGATTCTCCTAATTTAGAAATACTTGGCGGTATTGTATTTGGTGATGACGCCGTTTCACCGCCCGAAAACATCAAACAATCTTTCATTAATTCCGGATTACTTCATATTTTAGCCGCATCAGGAATGAATGTTGCTTTTATATATTCATTTTTCTTTTTTCTGTTAAATTTTTGCAAAGTACCGTTCCGTATAAATATTTGTACTTGCATGTTAGCAGTTATTACTTATATTTTAATGACAGGCTTGGGCGCTTCTGTTGTTAGAGCGGGATTAATGCTTTTGTTTGTCCTTGCCGGTAAAATGATTGACAGAGAAGCGCACAGTATATCACTTTTATCATTTGTTGCGTTTCTTATGCTTATTTACAATCCGCTCTTGATTAACGATGTCGGTTTTCAACTCTCTTTTATCGTAACTTTCGGTCTTTTAGTTATGACACCGTATTTATTAAAATCAAAATACAGATTTGTAAATTGGGTTATCGGTTCTATTTCAATTCCGATAATTGCCCAAATTTGGGTCATTCCTATTCAAATATTTTATTTTAATAATATTAGTCTGTATTCCGTTTTTGCAAATATAATGAGCGTACCATTTTTGTCGGTTATAAGTTTTGGCGGCTTTGTAAGTTCACTTTTATCAATAATTACACCAATCTCTGAGTTTATTTGCCATATAACCGATATTATTTTAAATCCGCTTATTTCACTTATTATAAACATTTCCGACTTCTGGGGCTCTCTTCCTTTATCTTCTGTTCAAACAACACACCCATCTTTCTTCCAAATAATTCTTTATTATTTAATCTTGCTTAATATCACCGGATTTATAGATAAACAAATCCGAGAAAAATATAATAGTTATCTTAAAACTTCTTTAATTTTATTTGTTTGCATTTTAGCAGCATCACTAATATCAGTTCCTAATCATAATCTTGAAATAACTGCCTTTGATGTCGGAAACGCAGATGCATTTATGATAAAAACACCTGACAATAATTATATTATGATTGATTCCGGAAAATCCGGATATAACGGCGGAAAATCTCAAGCAGAAATGATTATACTAAAATATTTTAAAGATAACGGTATTAAAAATCTTAATTCAATAATCATTACTCACTTTGATAATGACCATTGCGGAGGTGCGTCAGATTTAATAAAAAATTTAAAAACAGAACACTTATATGTAAATTCAACAGAACATAAATCTAATCAAGCTCAAGATATTTATAAAACAGCAAATGAAAAATCCGTAAAAATTTTTAAAGCTCAAAATAATCAAATTGTATATAACAAAAACAATCTTATAATAAAAAATTATATAGCTGATAATCAACCAGGAATAGGTGATAACGAAAGTTCTGTTATAACATTTTTATCATATAATGATTTTACAATGCTGTTTACAGGAGATGCCGGAATATCCGCTCTGTACCAAATCAAAGAATTTATACCGCGAAATATAACAGTATTAAAAGTAGGACATCACGGAGCGGCTGGAGTAATAAATAAAGAACTTGCCGATTACTTAAATCCTGAATATTCAATTGTTTCAACTGGAGAAAACAAATTCGGTCACCCTTCTGTTTACACACTATCTACATTAAGAAATACCAAAATTTTAAGAACCGATATTAATAATTCCGTAAAAATAATTGTCAACAAAAAAGTCAGGAAAGTAGAAACTTACAATAATATTAAACATAAATATATTTAAATCTCAGGAACTACGTAAATTTTATCTTCAATTTCTTTTATTGTGGCATTTTTCTTCATCTCATTTTTAATTACAAATTGCAAATTATTAAATTTTTTTTGTGTATACTTCATTAAATATCTTCTTTGCTGTTGAAGTACGCTATTTTCATAATATCCCCACTTGCCTGTATGCTTATATATGCTTAATGCTGATTTTATTAAATCATTATTACAAGTTTTAACCCCGACTGTGTAATTAATTCTGCATAACTCTAAAATTTTTCCTATACCCGATACCGGTATTCCGTTTTTATCCGTAAAATATTTGAAATTTTCCAACAAAACATCATCTACAACTTCGTTTTCGTTTTTATTTTTTATAACAACAAAAGAACGATATTCCGGATATTCACGTAAAAATTCACAAAGATTTGAACTGAATACAGCTCCTTTATCTGTTTTTATTACAGACGAATTTATAAGTTTTATGACATATTCAAGCGGATATTTTTGACTCAACAACTTAATAGCTTTATTTTTTGCCGATAAACGGTTTGCATCAATGTATGATATAGTGTCATAAATATTTGCAGCTGCTTTTATATCCAAACCGTTGTCTATATCATAAGCAGAATCCGATGAATTCACCAATTTATCTAAATACACTGTCTTTCCGTTTAATAAAATAATCTTGTCCGATGTATCTGATGATGGATCCATACAACTTTCCATTTTAATTGAATTATAATATGCAATATCGGAATTATTAGTTTTTACATTCTCCGCAAGCGGGATATCATAACTATCATACTCTGAATATTCTTTTGTTACAGTATCGTAAGATTCATCAAACAACTCGTCTTCTCTTTGAGTGTTATTATTTTTTACGTATAATTCTTCATAAAGATCTTTTATATCTTCAAACTGTTCAGGTTGCGAAAATAAGCTCTCACTGCGCCTATAAGTCTGTTCTCGTTCACGGTTTATAACATCTGCTTGCTGAAGCTCCGTTATAACTTTATCCGGAATTGTATTTTTTCCGTATTCTTGTTTTAACAACTTATGCAACTTTACAATTGCTCCGTCATTTTCGTTAAACAAAAACTCTTTTACAAGCAAAAGCGCCGAAACCGGAATAAATCCCAAAAGAGCTTCACTAACCCCTTTTTCTTTAATTAATTGTTTCTTTAATTGATTAATTGATTCATTTGTGAGAACAGGTGTTTTTTGTTTAAAATTAATACACCTCTGTTGATTGATTATATTAATTCCTGTAATATTCATATAAAATTCCTTTTTAAAAATATAAAAGCACGTAAAAATATTTTTTGCGCTTTTACTATAATTAAAATATTAAAATTTACGAAATTTAACACTTCTTAAAAACATTGCGTTTTGCGCACGACTAAAATTATATATTGAAACTTTTTCTTGAACCTTCTTCGTGATATAAACCGCCGCCGCATACGGTTTCTACAATTTTTAAGACAAATTCACGCGAAGAATCCGCACTATTTAAGAAGAATTCTCTGTTCGCCAAATGTCGGATTTTTAAAATGGAATTTTGAGCTTTGTCCGCCGGAACATACAATGACGCAATTTCTTTATCTAAAAGTACTTCCATCATCTCGTGACGATTCTTTTTACCTTCCATAAGTTCATTATAATTTCCGTTTATTGCCATTATACGACCGGAAAACATTGGAGATGCACCTTCTCTAAACAGTGCTTGAGGCTCATAGTTACACCTTGTGGTAAGACTTATTGTATGCCACAAAATATTAATAACAACAACGCTTTTTTCTTTATCATACTCAAGATATATATTTTCTGTGGTAATTCCGCGCGATGAAAATGATTGCTTTAAAGACTCGCATATTACTTTTAAATTATCAATCATTTCAGAAAAAACTTCAGTAGTATTTAAAGTCGCATGCTGATAATCTAAAAACTGCTTATACATGTGGCTTGAAACCAATCCGATTCGTTCCTGTATAAGGGTAGACTTCCTAAAAGAAGTTTCTGTATTATTAAAATTTTCGTACCCTTGACTCACTATATACAAAGCCTCCTATCATGATTGTACACTCAAATATATTCTTATGTAAACAAAAAATATTAAGTTTTGTAAAATTTTTATTTTTAGAAGTTATTTTTACATAAAAATGTGGAATTAAGAATATGTAAGGGGTTAATTTTCACATTGCAAAATTCCTAATACACATAATAACATTCCGGAAAGGAGTCTGAAAATGGAAATTTTAAATTTAGTGTTATTTGGTTGTGTTTTGTATTTGGCATTAATCGGCATTCCGAGTTTATGCGAAAAAAGAAGCAAATAGATAATTTTAACTTCTATATAGCTTAATCAGTAGCATTAGTTTTATTGAAACCGGCTTTTTATCTTAAGAACGCGGGCTGGGGTGTATGAGCTGTTTTAAAGATTAAAATCTATTTTCTTTTTACCATGCACTTTCTTTGACCGCAAAGAAAGTGCGAAAGAAACTCTTGGGGCGAAACTCCATTCGCTAAACAATTCTATGGTTCAGCCT
>CAJOPY010000034.1 GCA_905236505.1 Candidatus Gastranaerophilales bacterium | reverse complement strand
TATATTAAATACCGGAAAATCAATAAAATTGAGTTTTATATAATCTCTTACATACCCGAAAAACAACCTTTCTGCCATATTGCAAAAAATTCCTGCGGTTAACATTGATATCAAAAAAATTCCCAAACCTGATACTTTGTTTATTCGTTTTATGGTAGAAAATATTATACAAAGTATTGCGATTAATGAAAATACTATCAAAAAAGTTTTAAAACCTTCAAATAAACTAAAAGCTGCCCCTTCATTGCTTATAAAAATAAGTTCAAAAAAAGGATTTTTGGGAAGTTTGTATCCGTTTGTTATAGCAAAATCAGATAAAAAAACATCTGTTAAAATAAAAAAAACAGTTGTTACAAAAAAGTAAATAATTTTACTGATTTTGGACATTCTTTTCCTCTTTTGATATAACATTTACTCTTATTATTTGGTAACCAAATCCCGTAAGACTCAGTTTTATGCTCATATCTTTTATGTCAGCCTTTGTAAGTCCTATAGATGCCACAATATACTCATTTGCATTATCGGTATTAGAAATAAACAATCTTTCCAATATGTTGTCGTCGGGAAGTTTTCGGAAAACTTCTTTTGCTTGTTTTTGCGGATATTCAACTTTATCTTTTGCAATAGAAGCAATTGCAAATGTATCTTTTGGCGGGATAAACTCTAAAGATGCACAATATTCGTAATTTGGTTCAACTTCTTTCGGTGCTGTCAGCTTTATGTCCATGCCGACCGCATCACCGTATAACATTGATGTATTTTCTTCAATTACTTTATCTGAAAATACTTTCCATTTTCCGTTATCTTTTCTTAAATAATACACACTATCCGCTTCACTTTTCAATATTCCGGGCATATTTTTGGAAATAGGTATATTAGCAAACGAAGTTTCAATCAGTTTAACTGTTGCGATACCGTCATTAATTTGTATGTCTTTAATTTTGACACCATACTTTATATTGTTGTAATTTTGCCACAATTCTTGAATTAATTTGGAATAAATATCCAAGTTATAACCGTCAGCATTTTTGTAGTCTTCCGTGTATGTTGATATGAATTTATTAAAATTCAATCTGTTGGCATATTTTACTTGAGAACTTAATATTGATTTAATCTCTCTTGTATCATTTTTAAATAAATTGAAATCAAAAGCTTGTGATTGCAGTGTAAGCGATACTAATAAAAATAGAGTAATAAATGTTTTTTTCATACTAAGAATTATACATGAAATCTTGCAAAACTCAAATACTGAATTTAGAGCATGCGAAAAATTATGAATTTTTCCGCAAACTCTTTATGGTATAATAAAATTGTTAGAGCTATTATGGAGAAAGAATTATGAGAAAACCTTCCTGTCAATTGGAACAAGATTTGTTTAATAGTGTATCCGAAAAAACACCTGATTATATAAAAAATCTTAATTTAATTGATTTAAATAACAAAGACGGATTCGCGTTTGTTCTTAAAAGAGCTCATTTGTACCCTCATTCTGAATCTAATCCTGAAGGTTTGGGCTTGCTGGAATGGTTTGCAAATTATTCAAAAGAAGCAAAAGTATCTACTGCAGGCATTCGCGGTCCTCAAAATATTTTGTACCCTCAAGATACAAGATTCCCTATTAATTTAATAGGTATAATTCTTGCTACCTATGCAAAAGCTCTAGTTGCAAAAGAAAAATATGCAGGAAAAGAAATTCGCAAAATAGCCGGAAGCGAAGTTAGATATAATTCTGATTTATATTTAGATGCTATAGCCAGAGTTCAAGCTGCTCAAGGAATAAAAACAATTGTTCCTAAGGAAAGAAAAACTATTCCTATATGGCTTGCATCTTTTTTAGCATATAAAATGGATTTGCTGGGCGGAGAATACATAACATCAAGTCATGGAATTTCCGTAAAAACAGCGACAAAAGACTTAAATTCTCAGGGAAGCCAATATCTTCCCGAAGAGTCTTTGGAATTTGTTAACAAAATTGTTGAAATCTTTGAAATAACTGACACAAAAGGTTCATATGAAATACCGATATCACCTGCTTGCAGCGATTTGATTGATGAAAAAATAATGGAAAAATTTAATGACGGTATTGATTTGTACACAGAATATCTAAAATCAGGAGTAGCAGAACATTCCGATGCAATAAAAAATATGAACGGCAAGCTGTTTATAGAATGTGTTGGCGGTTGTGCTTACAGAACCTTGAGTCGTGTTCTTGAAAAACTCAATATCAAAGATAAATATATTTGGAATAATACGGAAGAAGACCCGTTTTTCCATTCTATCGGTAAATATGATACAGATCCGAAAGGAAATCAAACTTTTTACGATTATTCGGTAGATGCGACTGTTTTAGCTAAACGTTTAAACGGTGAAAAATTCTTTCCGGTTATTGAGTCGCTTCATTATGAAAAAATTCTTAAAGATATGCCGATGGGAACTGTTGTTTTAATTACTGATCCGGACCATGACAGACTGACTGTTTGCCAAATTGAAGCAATCGGAAATGAGCCGATGTTAAACGAATTCGGAATATCATATATTGAACTTGACGAAGACAGACTGTTAACCGTATAC
>CAJOPY010000033.1 GCA_905236505.1 Candidatus Gastranaerophilales bacterium | reverse complement strand
TAAAGGATATGGCTTTGGATCCGGAGATGAGATAATAGCTCCTGCCAATACTTATATAGCATCAATACTCGCAATTTCAGACAATGGCTGTATTCCTATCCTTGTAGAACCTGATATTAACACGTATAACATCAATCCTGACCTCATAGAAGAAAAGATCACTCCTAAAACAAAAGCAATTTTGGTTGTACATCTTTACGGTCAGGCCGTTCAGATGGAAAAAATATGGGCTTTGGCTAAAAAATATAATCTAAAAATAATAGAAGATTCCGCTCAAGGGCACGGCGCGTGCATATCTGCCCACCCATACTCCGACTTCGTCGGTACTTCCCCTGCAAGTGGAGCAGATGCCGTTTCTGATTCTGCGCATCGTGAGGTTTCAAATGTCCTGCGAACAGGCGCTCTGGGAGATGCTTCCGGATTTTCATTCTATCCCGGAAAAAATCTTGGTTGTTTAGGAGATGGCGGTTGTGTTACCACAAATGATGATGAACTGGCTGAAAAAATAAGAGCATTAAGAAATTACGGATCGCACATCAAATATCATAATTTGTATCAGGGAACAAATTCAAGACTTGATGAGATTCAAGCTGCAGTTTTATCCGTAAAACTTCCGTATTTAGACAAAGATAATGAGCGAAGGCGAGAAATATCAAAATATTATAGAGATAATATCAAAAATTCCAAAATAATTTTACCAAAGACATATGACGAAAAATCACATGTATGGCACGTTTTTGCGGTAAGAACAGCGAAGAGAGATGAGTTACAGGAATATTTAAAACAACACGATATTCAAACTCTTATACACTATCCAATCCCGCCTCACAAGCAGCCTGCATATAAAGAGTGGAACAATTTGAGTTTTCCGATAACTGAGGAGATACATAATACAATTTTATCTTTGCCGATTTCGCCTGTAATGACGGACGAAGAAGTAAAAAAAGTTGTGGAGGTATTAAATGCTTTTTAAAAAGAAATATGACCTTATATTCGGAATAGGCGAAGCTTGTTCTTGTTCTCAAATATTGAGAAAATGTCATTTACAATTTTTTTCTTATCCGTATGACTGGCTATATGGCTCTGATATATTAAAAAGAGCACAAATTCTTGCAAATAACTATAAAGATTTTTTGGAATTTGATGATTTAGAAGATGCACATTTTACAAACAATGATAAACACAACTTGTGTGAAGTTTACCATAATAAAAACAACGGAATATGTTTTAATCACGATTTTGCATATGAAAAACCTCTTTCCGAAACATTTGATAAAGTTAAAGAAAAATATGACAGACGTATAAAAAGGCAACTTGATCAAATAGAAAAGAGTAACAATATTTTGGTTGTTTATATACAAACACCAAATAATACTAATCCTATTGATGATAGTATTTTAGAAGAAACTCAAAAAACTTTGCAAAGTCGTTTTCCTAAGCAACGTATAATGCTTTTGTATTTATTTTGCAATCATGAAAACAAGACAATAACGCAAGAAAAAGTATCCGACAATATTTTTAAAGCATATTTTGATTATGATGCGTATAATAGAGACTTTCCTTACGAAGTTAACCGGCAAATATTACAAAAATTATTTTGCAAGCTTAAAATCACAACAAAGTTTATGACACCAACAAACTTATATAAGAGATGTGTTTATATAATAAAATGTTTTTTTAGAGGATTATTATAAATGGGAAAAGAAAAATATGATTTAATATGTTCATTGGGAGGGAATTGTGCAGCGGCGCATAATTTAAGATATCGCAATTTAAGAGATGCGTCTTATCCGTTTGATTGGACATATTTTAATTCGGATGAAGCCGTTTATATATTGGCAGACAGCTTTAAAAACGGATTTGAAAACTATATGTTAAAAGAAAATTTAAAAGAATTGCCGGTAAACCCTTCCCATCCTGACAAAATCCAATATGAAGATTGTTTCGGAAAAATCGTTTGGGCAAATCACTTTTCTTATGGAAAAGACAGAGAAAAAAATTATTCTGAAGTAAAATTAAAATATGACAAACGTTTTAAACGTCTGGTAAATTCCGTAAAAAAATCAGATAAAATTTTATTTATTTTTTGTTCAGCTTTTGAAGTAAATCAAGACTCATTTTCATATCTTTTAAATACATTGCATAATATTTATCCGAAAAAACATTTTGATATAAAAGTTATTGCGTTCAATTGCCAAGAAGATAAAATATTAAAAATTAATAATTTGGAAATATATTATAATACAAGAGATTTAAATGAATATGATTTCGGAAAAACTAATTTTGAATGGAGATTTTTGGATAGTATAAAAATAAGAAGACAATTTTTTAAAACTCCTTGTTTGCAAATAATACCAATAAAAAAAGGAGTCTGTATAAATATTTTGCCGGCTGTTTTTAGGATTATTAATATAAAAATGTATATATTTGGTTTTAGATTAAGTATTGCAATTGGTGAAAATAAAGATTTTTAGGAGTTAATATGAAAAACCCGATTTTAAAATTTTATAAAAAAATGTTAAAGATAAAAGTCTTTATTTATAAAAACTGCTTGTCTTCGCTTAAACCTGAAGGAAAATATATTCTACAACAACCCTGCATATTTAAAGGAGAAGGAAAAGTTATATTCGGAGAAAATGCTCAAATCGGCTACGGGGACGGACCTTTTCTTTATTCTGGATATTCTCAGATTACGTCTTCTCAATCGGATTCTGTTATAAAAATAGATAATTCCACTGTTATAAATAATAATGCAATAATATACGCGGAAACTACCATAGAAATCGGTAAAAATTGCATGTTCGGAATAAATTTTACCTGTATTGATACGGATTCTCACAGCATAGATCCAAACAAACGCTGTGACTATGATGCGGTACAAAGAGCACCTATTAAAATAGGGGACAATGTATTTATAGGAAATAATGTAACGATTTTAAAAGGTGTAACTTTGGGAAATAATTGTACAATTGGAGCTAACAGTTTGGTAACAAAATCTTTTCCGGATAATTCAATAATTGCAGGAAATCCCGCAAAATTAATTAAAGTATTAGAATATAATAACGGAGGTATATAATGCTTGAGACACCTTTAGTATCCGTAATAATACCTGCTTATAATCATGAAAAATATATTCAAGACACAATAAAATCAATAATAAATCAAACGTACAATAATATAGAACTTATTATCATAGATGACGGTTCCCCTGATAACACTTGGGAAAAAATTCAAGAATTAAAAGATGAATGTGAAAACATATTTAAACGTGTTGTCTTTAAAACCAAAAAAAATTCAGGAATGGAGGACAGTTTAAATATTGGGGTTTCACTTGCTCAAGGTGAATACATTTTTATTATTGCATCAGATGATATTGCAAAACCTGAACTTATTGAAACTGAAGTAAATTTCCTTATAAAAAATCCGGAATATTCACTATGTACCTGTAATGATGAGTTAATTGATTCAGAAGGTAAAGTGTGTTATTGGGATAAGAAAAGAAATATTGTATATGATAAAAAAAATGCAAAATATAAAACATTTGTTGAATATTTAAAAAAGTATAATCCGTATTTTAATGATAAAGATTTTGGAACATACAGGACACTTTATGCAACAAATTACATTCCTAACGGATATGTTGTAAAAAAAGAGGTGTATAACAAAATCGGAAAATATCCCGAAGGTATCCTTGAAGACTGGTGGTTCATGTTACAGTTTTCTAAGTATTATAAAATGAAATATATAGATAAGATTTTGTTTTCATACCGCTGGCACGATTCAAACAGTATTAAAAATAATGAGCGAATGCATAGTATTGCAATAAAAACATTAAATTGGGAACAAGAATTTCTGAACAATGCCGATACAAGTCAGTTTTTACCCGAAGTAAAAGATATAAAAGAAAATGGTGTTGTTTTGAAAAAAAGAGGTATTCCGTATATTTTTGAGATAAAAAAAATAAAAAAATATCCTAAAATTATTAGAGAAGTAAGAATATTAAACAAAACAATAAGTAAAACAGAAAAGGAGATATAATGCCATTTGAATTTGAACCTCAAAAGATAAAAGATATAATACTTGTAAAGCCTAAAGTATTCGGTGATAACAGAGGATTTTTTATGGAAACGTATAAAAAATCCGATTTTGTTGCAAACGGAATAAAAGAAGATTTTAACCAAGATAATCATTCTAAATCTTCTTACGGAGTACTAAGAGGTTTGCATTATCAGGCAAAACCATATATGCAGGCAAAAATTGTCAGATGTGTAAAAGGCAGGATTTTTGATGTTGCAGTTGATTTAAGACCTAATTCACCCGATTTCGGTAAATATGTAAAAGTTGAATTATCCGAAGATAATAAACAAATGTTGTATATTCCGGCAGGATTTGCACATGGTTTTGTTGCATTAT
>CAJOPY010000032.1 GCA_905236505.1 Candidatus Gastranaerophilales bacterium | reverse complement strand
CTGCGCAAAGAGTTGTTCCGACTATTGCACCTGTTGACATTCCTGTAGATGCAGGTAAAGCTTGAACTCCTGTTGTATCAATTCCGTTTTTATAAGGATCCGTCGTTCCGGTTGAAGCAGATGATGCATTGTTTGTTTGCGCTGTATTTGTGCTTTCGGAAGAACCTCTGAAAGAAGGATTGTTGATATTAGGTGATGACATTGCAAGTTGTAAATATCTGTCACCCATCAATTGATTCCAATCAACTCCTCCGGTTAATCCGTTAAGATAATAATTTGATGATAATCCCATCTTGTATACCTGCCTTTCAAATAACCTTATTTTATTCCCTTATATACATGAAGTATTTTTCTTCTCAGAAATTGCCTTTTTATAAAATTATATTAAGAAATGTTAAGGGATTTTACTTAAGTTTCCAATCAACTTTGAATGGAGTGAACTTTATTGCCGGTATTTCAGGATACAACTTATTTACTTTTTAAAACAACTTTCCGTTTTTTAATTTTCTTGTGCTAAAATATATTTATGTTTACCGGAATCATTGAAGAACTCGGCGAAGTTAAGTCTGTCACAAATTCAAATATAACAATAAAATCAAACAGAGTAGTTAACGGAACTTCTATCGGAGAAAGTATTTCTGTTAACGGAGTTTGCCTTACTGTTACCGACATCGGAAAAGATTATTTTACTGCCGATATTTCCCAAGAAACAAAAAGGGTTACTTCTCTAAATAATATTCGTCCTTCATCCTATGTAAATTTAGAGCGGGCAATGCTCTTAAACGGAAGGTTTGGAGGACATATAGTAACAGGTCACGTTGACGGAATCGGTAAAATTATTTCCGCTCAAAAAAACGGTGAATTTTTTGATATGAAAATTATAATTAGTGAAAAAGATGCTGCCTATGTTGTAAAAAAAGGCTCTGTAACAATAAACGGTATAAGTTTAACAGTTGCCGATATTAATGACAAAGAGTTGTACATTGCAATAATTCCGCATACTTATGAAAATACAAACCTGAAATATTTAAAATCAGGTGATGTAGTAAATGTTGAAACAGATATTTTAGCAAAATATGTTGAAAAATTTTTATCAACGAGTGATAATAGAACAGGAATTAGCATGGAATTCCTCCGAGAAAACGGATTTTAAAAGATGACATCTACAACAAATCAATTTAATACTATAGAAGAAGCAATTGAGGATTTTAAACAAGGAAAACCTCTGATTGTAGCAGATGATGAGGACCGTGAAAACGAAGGTGACTTAATTTGTTCTGCGCAATTTGTGACGCCTCAGCTTGTAAATTTTATTACAAAGGAATGTCGCGGAATTGTTTGCCTTGCTATTTCACAGGAAATTGCCGCAAAACTGGATTTACCGCAAATGGTGGCAAAAAACAGTGAAAGTATGCAAACAGCATTCTCTTTAAGTATAGATGCAAGTCCAAAATACGGTGTTACAACCGGAGTTTCAGCATACGACAGAGCAAAAACCATAGAAGTTGCAATAGCACCTGACGCGGAACCTTCGGATTTAAGAAGACCCGGACATTTATTTCCTTGTGTTGCCAGAAAAGGCGGAACTTTAAAAAGATGCGGACATACCGAAGCCGTAGTTGATTTGGCAAAAATATGCGGACACCGAGAAGCCGGAATTATGTGTGAAATTATGAAAGACGACGGCACAATGGCGCGTCGTGATGATTTATTTGAATTTGCCCGCAAACATAATTTTAAAATAATTACAGTTGCCGACTTGATTGCGTACAGATTAAAAAGAGAACGGTTTGTAAAGCGTGAAGTGGAAGTATTTCTGCCGACAAAATTCGGTGATTTTAATATTGTCGGATATACAGATACAATTACCGGATGTGAGCACGTTGCAATTGTAAAAGACGACGGTTCGGATAAAATTCCGCTTATAAGAGTTCATAGCGAATGTCTTACCGGTGATGTTTTCCACAGTCTTAAATGTGATTGTAATTGGCAGCTTCACGCAGCATTAAAAATGATTTCCGATTACGGAAAAGGTGCTGTAGTATATATACGTGATCATGAAGGGCGCGGAATAGGCTTGATTAATAAGCTTAAAGCGTATAAACTTCAAGAACAAGGGCAGGATACCGTTGAAGCAAATGTTTCATTGGGATTTCCTCCGGATTTGAGAAATTATGGTGTGGGTGCGCAAATTATTTTGGATTTAGGGTTTAATAATTTCAACCTTATAACAAATAATCCCAAAAAAATTGTCGGCTTAAAAGGCTATGGTCTTACAATGCATGAAAATATAAATTTGCAATCGGAAGTAACCAAATATAATGAACGTTATATGGAAACAAAACGTCAAAAAATGCATCACATAATGTAAAATCGGTCAATTGGTAAACCAAGCGGCCGCTTAGTAAAGAGGTTAATATGTCAGAAAACAATTACGAAGTTGAATTACTGGGTGAAAACTCTTACATAATATTTAAAGGAGTTTATAACGATTTTCGCTCAAAAGCTGTAAGTGAATATAAATTTGAATTGGAACCGCTTGAATATGACGAATTTATTGATGCGATAAAAAAAGATTACATGAAATGTGTAATATTAAAAGAAAATGATATACCAACAGCATTTTTGGTTTATACAACATCAATATCCGAAGCAATAGAATTGAATTTAATCCACTGTCTTGGTTCGGAAGACGAGATTTTAAAAATAAAAATGTTGATTGAAAAATTTCTTGCTCTGACAGAAGCAGAACGCATGACAAAAGTTATATCTTATCCCATGCTCGGACATCAATCTGTTTTTACTGCGGATATATCAAAATTCGGTTTTAAATTTATAGGTCTTGCCGTACTGAGATTTTTGATGGGAAATGCTTCTTCAGAAAGAATTTTAGAAAATATGAAACTTGAAGAACTTCCTCAAGGGTACAAAATTACGGGGTACGACGATTCATATAAAGATCAGGCGGTAAATGTTATTCATGAATGCTTTAAAGATACACAAGATGCGCTTTATGATACAAGATATAAAACCGTAGAAGGTACACGTGATATCATAAATAAGGTGGTTGAAAATATTTACGGAGAATTTCTTCCGGAGGTTACGTCTGTTCTTTTATACAATGATAATCCTGTAGGGTTTGCTTTTGCAAACATAACCGGAGGAAAAATCGCAAATATTCCTCTTGTGGCAATACTAAAAGAACATCGCGGAAAAGGTTTTTCAGAGCATCTTTTAAACAGGTCCATAAAAACAATTGTTGATTGGACAAAATTAGGCAAAAAAACTTTTTCGGAAGTGAATGTAACAACAGAAACCAATAACTATAAAGCTCTCAAGCTTTATCGCAGAATAGGTTTCAGAGAGGATTTTTGTTATCCTCAAGCATATTTGACACAAAAAAAATAATGTATATAATTGAACATGAGAGAGTATAGGTTACAATTTAATATTTTTGTAGTAGAATAATCGAGTAATTATACGAAAGGAGAAGTATGAGATTATCTAAAGAAATTTTAGCAACACTTGGTGTTGTATGTTTAACTTCAGGAATCGCATTCGCAAGTGAATCAACAGGTGCTATTCAAGCTTATGCGCATCCTACATTATTCAGTGCACAAGGTCATTCACTTTTGACAGGTGACACAGATGTTGTTACTACAGGTGCAAAAGTTTACAAACCTTGCAATGCAAAAACTATTGCAGAAAAAACAAATGTTGTAATAGGCAGAGAAGCTAAAAAAGCATTAGCTGATATGAAGAACTCAATGGATTCAGCAAGAGCAGCTGCATATGATGAAAAAGCAGCAATTCTTCGTTCTGAACTTGCATGGCAAATTGTTACAGGTTTAGGTTTCACTCAAGAAGCAGCTAACAAGTATACAGATTTAGTTGATACATATTGGGCAAAATCTGAAATTGATAAAGCTTTGGCTGCTGATGTAATGATTGGTTATCCTGACAATACATTTAAGCCTGATCAAGCAATCACTAAAGCAGAAGTATTCGCTACATTTGCAAAATTAATGGTTGTAAACCATGACGCTTCTGCAACTCCTGTATATGCAGGTCGTGAAGTTCAATACATTCCTAATTGGGCAGTAGGCTGCACAAATGAAGTTATCGCTTCAGGTATTTTGGAAGCTCTTCCTGACCAAGATAAGATTGTAACTGCAGAATACTTAACAAGAGCACAAGTTGCTTATATGGTATCTGCAATGAAAGCTAAATTTAATATTAATACAGCAAACGGTGCAGAAGGCTGTGCTACAGCTTATACACCTACAGTTGTAAAAATTAAATTAAGCGAAAGATTAAGTGCAAGAACTTCTACTGTTGGTGATACATTCACAGCTAAGACAACTTGTGACACAACTGTTAACGGAATTTCTTTCCCTGCAGGTTCTACTGTTAAAGGTGTTGTAACAGGCGTTGCAAGACCGGGTGTTGGTAACCCAGGTTATATTGAAGTTTCATTCAGAGAAATTAAAAACGGCGATTTAAAGGCATGCTTCGGAGAAGCTTCAAATGCATCATTAGATGTTAAGAAAAATCCTAACATTATATCAAGATTGTTAAGCGTTCCTGTAGAAATCATCGGCAGAACAGCAGGTGTATCAGGCAGAACTGTTACTACAACAGCTGAAATTATTTCTAACGGTGCAGAAGAAATCGTTGGAAATGTAGCAGATGCATTATCTGATACAGCATCACTTCACCCGCTAAAAGGTCTTAAAGATGTTAGCAGCGGTGTTATAGCAGTAGGTAAAGGTACATCAAATATCGTTAAAACTGCTACAACAGGTGTATTTGGTGTAGGTTATGAAATCGTAGATGAATTTAAGTACTTAATCGTACCTAATACAGCAAACGATTCTAGCTTAAATCCTGATGAAGAATTAACGGTTGTATTTTAATAAACAATGAGTTAATAAAGAAAAAGGCTTCGGAAATTTTTCCGAAGCCTTTTTTTAAACAGTTTATTATTAAAATTTTTCATGATGAGGACAAGGAGGAGGATTTAATCCTTTTTTGCTGTTTTCATATTTTTGGCGTCCTTCTTTTTTCATATTTTTTAAAGTTTTTTTCTGGTCTTTTGTTAAAATTGATTCAAAATTTTTCATATTTTGTTTACGAATTTCTTTTGCTTGTTTTTCTAAATCAGCCAAATCTTTATCTATAACAGTAAGTTTTTCTTCTTGTTGTTGTACGCTAAGATTTGATTTTCTTATTTTTTCCGCTTCTTGTTTCTTTAATTTGATTTCTTCCATTACAGGTTTCATTTTTTCATGTCCGGATTTACGAAGTTCTCCCGCTTTAAGCTTTTGTACTTCCGTTAATCCAAGTTTCTGTTCAAAAGCTGCTTCGTGAGCTTTTTTCATTTTATGCATTTGTTCCGGTGTAATATTTTTTCTTTCAATTGGCGGACGTTTAAAATCTTTTTGAACATTTGTATTAAATTGTTCAGCAGCGTTTGCTGAGCCTATACAAACACAAAGTGCGCATGTTAAAATAATTAATTTTTTCATAATTCATACCTTTCTTTTAAATTAAATCTTTAAGAACTTCAGCTAATTCTTTTTTAGCGTTATAAATTCTTGATTTGATTGTACCTATAGGGCAATTGAATTTTCTAGAAGCCTCTTCATAAGTGTATCCGTACACTTCGCAAACCATTATAACTTCTTTGAATTTTGGCTTTAAATTATCAATCGCAGCTATAATTTGTTTCTGCCTTTCTGTTGTTATAATACTGTCTTCCGGATTTTTCTTTTTATCTTTTATGTTAGTCAAAACAAACTCGTCTGCAGTACAATTTTGTTCTTGCTTAACAGATGCTGATTTAAGATAATCCTTTGCCGTATTTTTTGCAATTGTATTAATCCAGCTTTTTAAAGAACCGCGTTCTTCATACTTATCAGCATTTTTCCAAAGCTTTATGTATACTTCCTGTTCTACATCTTCATTATCTTGTTTGGTTATCATTCTGATAATATTTTTTATATTTTGTTTATTTGTTTTTATTATGTCATTTAAATTCATTCATCAACCATTAACAATCCGTAAGAATCAACAGGAAAACCTAAATCCTCTGCGGATAATGTATCACCGTATTTAAGAGTGTCCAATAAGTCATCATTGTTTAGAGTTGTTCCCAAAAATGAGAGTACTGTAAACATCATTAAAACTATTGCACATGCTGTTCTTAATTTTGCAATTCGTTTTTTTCTTTTTGCAAAATAGTATAGTTTTACTTCGTCAATAAGCGAAGAAACTTTTTTTTGTTTTTCGTATTCTTCTCTGCATTCTTTGCATTCAGATAAATGCTTTTCAAAACTTTCGTTATCTGAAAAAACAAATAATGCTTCGTATTTTGAACATTTATTATCCATTTTTGCCTCACTAATATTATAACGAAATTCAAATTAAAATGTTCATTTTTTAAATTTTTATTTCATGAAAGAGCCGAAATCAATTCTGAAACAGAAAATAATTTCTCCTGTACTTCTTTTTTCCCGCAAGGAACAATAAATGTAACTTGATTATTAGTATTTTTTTTGTCTTTTTTCAGAAATTGTATGATTTTTTCAGGAGCAGGCATTTTTTTCAGCCGTTTGAAACCGTATTTATCTAAAAGGTCTAAAGACAGCCTATAGTATGAATTAGTTATGTATTCGTTATTATAAGCCCAATCTAATATAAAAAATATTCCGTATATTACCGCTTCACCATGAGTATATTTGCTGAATTTTGTATAAGATTCTAAAGCATGTCCTAAAGTATGTCCTAAATTAAGTATTTTCCTAAGTCCGCTTTCTTTTTCATCTTTACTGACAACTGCTATTTTTAAGTTTAAGCAATATTCTATCATACGTATTAAATTAAGCGGTTCTTTTTTTAAAATTTTTTCACAACCAAGTGTTAAAAATTCAAATAAAAAGAGCGGAGTTTTGTGCCCGCAAGAATTTTCAATAAGTGCATACTTCAAAACTTCTCCCAATCCGGACATATATTGTTTTTTATCCAGTGTATTCAAAAAATTAATATTAATAAAAACTTTTTTGGGCTGATAAAAAGATCCTATTATGTTTTTTACTCCGTTATAGTCTATTGCGGTTTTTCCTCCTACAGAGGAATCAACAGCAGATAAAAGAGTTGTCGGAATTTGGA
Organism: Candidatus Gastranaerophilales bacterium; assembly: GCA_905236505.1. Classification (GTDB taxonomy): domain Bacteria; phylum Cyanobacteriota; class Vampirovibrionia; order Gastranaerophilales; family Gastranaerophilaceae; genus CAG-196. The sequence goes on along the minus strand of CAJOPY010000032.1, from coordinate 7,126 downwards.
TAAAATCTATACCTCTCATGTAAGTAGATGCTGCAAAACCTGCTATGTCACCAACAACACCTCCGCCGACTGCAATAATTACATCTTTTCTGGTTAACCCCAGCTCTTGAGCTTTCTGTATAATTTTTAAATAATTAGTATAATTTTTTTCTTTTTCTCCGTCGGGAAGAATAAAAATCTCTTCATCAGAAAAATTTAAATCTTCACAATAAAGTTTATAAACATTTTTAGACATCACAACAAGACGTTTCTGTCCTTTAGTAAACTCGTATATATCCTGATTTAATTTAATAAAACCCGAATCGGATATTTCAATCAAATACTCTTTGTTTTCACTAATTTGTACTTTTAGCGTTTGCCTCATTCAGAATAAACCTTATTATATCTTCCGTACTTGTGCCGTTTGTATCAACCGTGTAGTGAGCTTTACTGTAATTTTCCTCGCGCTTTTTCAAAAGCTTTTTCAATACTTCCATCGGATTTTCTTTTTGTAAAAGCGGTCTTGTTTTATCTCCGGATATCCTATAATATAATACATCAAGGTCAGATTTCAAATAGAAAACTTTTCCGAAACTTAAAAGTGTGGCTCTGTTATCCGGATTTTCAAAAGCTCCGCCTCCAACAGATATTATCTTATTTCTTCCGGTACATACCATTTTTATTGTTTGATTTTCCAGTTTACGAAAATAGTCTTCCGAGTATTTTTCAAAAATATCGGAAATTGCCATGCCTTGAGTCTTTTCTATAATGCTATCCGTGTCAAAAAGTGTATAATCCGGTAATATTTCAGATAAAATAGTTCCGATTGTTGTTTTGCCGCAAGCCGGCATGCCGACAAGAATTATACTATAACTCATATCTGCCTTTCATTTCGGCAAAATTATCCCCGCCAATCTTATTAAGAATTTCATCTGCCAAAATAATTGCAATTCTTGCTTCTGCTACAACAGCACAAGACGGAACTGCACACGTATCCGAACGTTCAAAATGAGCCGTTGCAGGTTTCATATCTTTTATATCTATAGTTGCAAGCGATTTTCTCATTGTGGGAATAGGTTTCATTGTACCTTTAATAACAAGCGCTTCACCGTTTGTCATTCCGCCTTCAAGTCCGCCGGCATTATTTGTGTTCCTGTATATTGTCTTATTCTTAATAAAAATCTCATCGTGCATTTGAGAACCTAATAAAGATGCCGATTCAACACCTGCACCTACTTCTACAGCTTTAACAGCCGGAATGCTCATTACTGCTTGTGCTATCCTTCCGTCTAATGCTCTGTCCCAATGAGAATATGAGCCCAAACCTACAGGAAGGTTTCCAAAAATTACTTCAAATTTGCCTCCAAGTGTATCACCGGCTTCGGAAGCTTCATCTATCGCATTTCTCATTCGGTCTGATGTAAGCTCATCTGAGCAGCGAACATCTGATTTTTCCGCTTTTTCTTTCACAAGGGTATAGGTTTTGGGGTAAAAGTCCAATTTAACTTTTCCGATTTGAATAACGTGGGAAAATCCTTGTATACCAAATTCTTTTAATATTTGTTTGGCAATAGAACCAACCGCAACTTCTATTGCTGTTTTTCTTGCACTTGATCTTTCAAGAACATCTCTTAAGTCCTTTAAATCATATTTTACGGAACCTGCATAATCGGCATGTCCGGGACGAACTGTCGTAAAAGACTTTTCTTCAATTTGGCGAAGTGTTTCTTGAGCAGGATAATCTTGCTTTTCGGTGTTCATAACTTCTTGCCAGTTTTCGTAATCTTTGTTTTTAATCTCAAGACAAATAGGTGCACCCGTAGACTTACCAAATCTGACGCCTGATTTAATTATAACGGTATCGTGCTCAATTTTCATACGCCCGCCTCTGCCGTATCCTACTTGTCTGCGAGCTAAATCTTCATTTATTACTGAAGATTTTATTCTGAATCCGGCAGGAACTCCTTCTATTATTGCTGTTAAGCATTGACCGTGACTTTCTCCTGATGTTAAAAATCTAAATTTGTTCATGCTTTCATTATATTACAAATATAAATTATACAGTAAATTTAGAGAATACATTGCTAAAAACAATTTTTACCATGCTAAAATCCACAAAAAACGGCATGCCAAATGATATTTTACGAAAAAAATACCAAAAAACCTATAATTACATAGATTTAAGAAAGTCTATAACTCAATGTGTACACTATTTTTGAGTTTTATGTAAATTTTTTTTAAAAACATTTGCTATTTCTAAAAAAACGTATATAATAGTAACTATAATAAGAAAGGAGATTTGTTATGAACAAAGAAGAATTAATTTCAGAAATTTCAAAAAAGACAAAAGTATCTAAGAAAGATGCATCATTAATTTTGTCAGCTACTATTGAATCAATCCAAAAATCAGTTAAAAAAGGTAACAAAGTTACTTTAGTTGGTTTTGGAACATTCTCTTCTAAGAAGAGAGCTGCTAGAACAGGCCGTAACCCACAAACAGGTAAGGCTATCAAAATTGCTGCTAAGACTGTTCCTACTTTCTCAGCAGGTAAAGCTTTCAAATCACTTCTTAGCAAGTAAGATTTAGTTTTTTAAAGCTAAAGCGGAAGTTAATTTTAACTTCCGCTTTTTTAATGTTTTAATAAATAAAAACAAAATAACTCCTTGTTTTATATAGCAAGGAGTTACTTTGTTTTTACTAAAATGGTTTTATTCTACAGATAATTTTTTAATGTTATCCTTTTCAGCTTCCATTTTTGGAGCATTTATTCTTAAAATGCCATGCTCAAGTTTCGCATTTGTTTTTTCTATATCTATATCTTGCGGGAAATATACGGTTCTTGAAAATTCGCCGTATCTGAATTCCGATTTTTTATAATGCGCTTCTTTTTCTGTCTTTTCTTCTTCTTTCTTTGCATTTATTGTAATGTGATTTTTATCTATATCAATATCCAAATCTTCTTTTTTTACGCCAGGTAATTCTGCTTTTATGCAATACTCATTATCGTGCTCATGCAATTCTACCGGCATTGATATTTTTTCTCCTTCACATATATCCTCATTATAAATGTATTCCGGAAATAAACTGTCAAAATTTCTGTTTAAAATTGAGCTGATTTCATCGTTTACTGATTTAATAAATCTGTCAGGTGATTTTTTGATTAAAAATTTCATAATGTTCTCCTTTCATTTTGAACACGCCAAAATATCAGAACAAAAAGTTCTAAATATTCTGAAAATTCATTTTATTACTTACTAAGGAAAGAAGGTCTTGTGTATTTCCTCGCTCTATCTTAGAGAGAGGGGGTGAGGGAATATGAAATTTACCTTTTCCTTCAACACTTTTATTATTACTCTATTTTTAATAAATCACTCTAAAATTAATCAAAATTTAACAATTTAAAAAATAAAACAAAAAACTCCGATTAATTCGGAGTTTTTTTATTAATTAATTTTCTACGTATTCTCTTAAGCGTTTGCTTCTGTTCGGGTGACGCAATTTTCTTAGTGCCTTTGCTTCAATCTGTCTGATACGTTCACGAGTTACACCAAACAATTGACCTACTTCTTCTAATGTTCTTTGACGCCCATCATCCATACCAAATCGCAATCTTAATACATCTCTTTCACGAGGAGATAATGTGCATAACACTTCTGCCAAATCTTCTCTTAAAAGTTCCGAAGCTACTGTCTTAATAGGAGCATCTGCTTCTTTATCTTCTATAAAATCGCCCAGTCTTGAATCTTCCTCTTTTCCTATAGGAGTTTCTAATGATAACGGCTCTTGAGCAATTTTAACTATTTCTCTGAGCTTTGGTATTGATACACCCATCTCAACAGCAAGTTCTTCTTCGGTCGGTTTTCTTGAAAGTTCTTGCGCTAAACGTCTTGTAACTTTCTTTAATTTATTTATAGTTTCTACCATATGAACGGGAATTCTTATTGTTCTTGCTTGGTCTGCAATAGCTCTTGTTATTGCTTGGCGAATCCACCAAGTTGCATATGTGGAAAACTTAAAACCTCTTTCGTGATCAAATTTTTCCGCAGCACGAATTAAACCTAAATTACCTTCTTGTATAAGGTCCAAAAATAACATTCCTCTGCCTACGTACTTCTTAGCAATAGAAACAACCAAACGCAAATTTGCTTGTACAAGTTTTCGTTTTGCAATCGCACCCGGAGTTCCACCTTGTATAATTTTTCTTGCCAGTTCAATTTCTTCATTCGTTGATAATAGTTTAATACGGCCGATTTCTCTCAAATAAAGTCTTACAGGATCTTCAACAGCCATTCCTTTTTGTACTTCATTTTCTAAAGTATCTTTGCTTGAATCCGAATCCATCATGTAAAAATCTTCACTTTTTACACCGCTTAACTTTGATGTGCTTATAATATCTTCTATATTATCTGTTCCTAAATCCGTTTCAATATAATCTTCCGTGTCTTCCAAATCTTTTTCCGAGTCAAAATCAAGCATATCAAGATTTTCGTCTTCTACGCTTATAACTGATGAATGTGAATTTCTTTTTTGAGTCATTTATTTTCTCCGGTTCTTAACTTTATTTTATCTCTAAGCTGCATTTGAATTTTCAGTGAGGCTACTTCGTCATCATTTACTTGTTTGTATTTTTGACGTATTTCTTTTGTTTCCTGTTCCTGATAGTATCTTTTCAGCCTTAATACATTTTCTTTTACCGCATTCACAAATTCTTCCGAACTTAAGCCGGAAAAGGCTTCGGATAAACCTATTATGTCCGTTATAATTTGTGTTAAGCTATCATCCTCTATGAACTTCGTGTATAATTCTTTTGTCAATTCCCTAACATTATTTATTGTACACGCCAATTTGTCAATTGTATTTTTTACAATTATTAACTTTTCATCGAGAATAATATCTTTTGGAATTAATTCATTAAGTTTTTGGTAACTTAATAAACCTTCCACTGTTAGAAAAACGCTCAATAAATTTTTTTGCGCTTTTATTTCAAATTGTGAAGATTTTGTTACACTTTTTTTTAATTCAGGTTTGTCATAGTGATAATGTGTAATATTATTTGCCTTATTAAGTTCTTTCAGCAGAGCTTTTTCATCTACGTCAATTAATGATGAAACCATTTTTACATATTCAGTTTGAATTATTTTATTGTTAACGTCCTTTAATATCTCTATAATATTTGCTACAAGTTCGGATTTTTCTTGAGGTGTTTTGGCTTCATTTTTATTTTTTAAAGCATTATTCAGAAGAAAATCTATAAGCAAAGGTGCATTATTTGCATACTTTAGATAGGCTTCTCCGCCCATTGTTCTGATGAATTCGTCAGGATCTTTTCCTTGAGGAGGCGATATAACACGAATTTCACATGCGTACTTGTCATCAGATACCGCTGATATATGACTTTCATCGTACTGCTTTATATTTCCCAATGCCGAAAGAGTTTCTTTTATAACATTGCTGCCTCTCGTTGTCGCTTTTATTCCCGCACTGTCAGTATCAAAAGAAAGAAATATTCTTCTGGATTTTGTAAATCTTGAAATAAGTTTGACATGCTCACTCGTCAAAGCTGTTCCGCAAGAACCGACTGCGTTTTTAACACCGTGTGCTTGTGCGGATATTACATCAAAATACCCTTCCATAATTATTACACCGTCTTGCGCCTGAATTGCTTCTTTTGCTGTATCCATACCAAACAAAAGTTTACTTTTATTATAAATAAGCGACTCGGAAGAATTTAAATATTTTGCCGCTTCCCCTTCTGCAACCGCACGCGCTCCGAATGCTACACACTCGCCGTTTTCGTTTCTGATGGGAATAATTATGCGGTTTCTGAATCGGTCAATATATCCGCCTTTATTGGATTTTATTATTAAACCTGATTTTTCCAAAACTTCGTCAGTAAACTCTTTTTTAAGCTCATTATATAAAACATCATATTTATTCGGTGCCCAGCCTAAATTAAATTGTTCCGCAATTTGGTTTGTAATATCTCTTTTAGAAAGTATATCCAATCCGATTTTTGCCTCCGAAGAATTTAAAAGCAGGTTGTGATAAAAATCAGCAGCTTTTTTGCAGGCAAGAAGCATTTCTTTTTTAACATTTTTATTTGAGTCAGTTTTGTTGAATTTTTTTGGAAGTTCATAACCAAACTTATCTGCAAGCTCAAAAACCACATCTTTAAATTCTCTGTTTTGAACTTTTATTAAAAAATTCAGAGCATCGCCGCCTGCTCCGCAAGAAAAACATTTATAAATTCCTTTTGACGGACTAACTGACATGGAAGGCTTTTTGTCATCATGAAAAGGGCACAATCCCCAATAATTTGCACCGCTTCTTTTTAGGGCAACAAATTGAGAAACAACGTCTACTATATCCAGCCGGTCTTTTATTAAGGAAACTAATTCTTCAAACGAATTTACCATTACCATAATAAAATTTTAGCACTAAAATAAAATCTCTCACAACTTGTTTTTATTAGAAGTATGCAACTAAACAGTGCGAAACTTGATAAATCAAATCTCGCACTGCCGAATTTATGAGAAGGAGGAAGAATATTACGCTGCAAAAATATTTTTTACATTTTTATCAATCTCAAAGTCATACAACTCACCTCTGTATGGATTTTTTTCCGAAGCTTCGTTATTTGCTGAAAATACGTTCCACAATTCTCCTAAAACATATTTTTTATGCTTTGTTTCGTTTGCGTGTGCTCTTAAATATTTAAGAGTTTCTTTTAATGAATTATTTAACGTAATTTGTGCAGAGGAATTTAAGACTGTAAATTGTGTTTTTAAAGCATTGCTTCGTGTATCAAATACGGCTTTTTCCGCTATTTGATTTGCTTTTTCGGATTCTGCGCCGCTTTTTTGTATAATCTGTTCTGCGGCGCTTTTTAAAAAGTCACGATTTTCAAATCCCATTGATGTTGATACATTCAGTCCCATAGTTGGTTTCCCTTTTAGTTTTCCCGGCTTTGTGAATCCGTTTTTCCCTTTTGTAACATGTATATCGGCATTTTTTTTTAAAACTTTAGAGTTTTTAGAAAAATTGTTACAAAACTTAATATATTGCCGACACAAAAAATCTGATTAGAAGTGCAACACCTTGAAGATAAAATAGAATAAGAAAGTCAAGGTGGTTATGAAGAAATAT
>CAJOPY010000031.1 GCA_905236505.1 Candidatus Gastranaerophilales bacterium | reverse complement strand
GGGCATGTGGTGGAATGGTAGACACGCTAGTCTTAGGAACTAGTGCGCAAGCGTGGGAGTTCGAGTCTCTTCATGCCCAGTAATAGGTGGTTTGGGACATATCCCAAACCACCTATTACTTTGTGTAGAGTATTTACGAGAACTCCACAAAACGGAGTTTCGTCAGGAGTTAATATGATTTTAGTATTTCGCCATCAAGTGTGCTGTCATGCTGAACTCGTTTCAGCATCTGACCAACATGGTATATCTGCTCCACACGGGATAGACCCTGAAACAAGTTCAGGACGACAGCCTACTTGATGTCAACTGCCTATAATCCAAGACGATCTCTTCATGCAATAATCTAAAGTCTATTTTCTCAACAATTTCAAACACAAATTCATAACTCTATCTTTATCTATGCTTTGTATATATTTTATTTTTTCAAAAAGGCTTCTATAAAACCGTCAATTTCTCCATCCATTACGGCATCAACATTACCCGCTTCAAACCCTGTACGATGATCTTTTACCATTTTATACGGGTGAAACACGTATGAGCGAATTTGTGAACCGAAATTGATATCGTATACCTCGCCCTTTAGTTCCGCAAGTTTTTTTTCGTGCTCTCTTTGACGAAGTTCCAAAAGTTTAGATACAAGCATTTGCATTGCATTTTCTTTATTCTGAAGTTGAGAACGCTCTTGTTGGCATTTTATTACTATTCCTGTCGGTTTATGCAAAATTCTGACAGCTGTTTCAACTTTATTTACATTCTGCCCTCCGGCACCGCCCGAGCGCATAGTATCTACCTCTATATCTTCCGGAGGAATTACAATTGTTTTTTCATAATCAGGTATAATAGGTGAAACTTCACAAGAGGCAAAACTTGTTTGACGTTTTCCGTTTGCATTAAACGGCGATATTCTTACTAATCTGTGAACACCTTTTTCTGCTTTTGCATACCCGTAAGCGTATTTCCCTGTTATTTTGATTGTTGCAGATTTTATTCCGGCCTCTTCTCCTTCGGATTTATCAACGAGTTCCGTTTTCCAACCCCTTTTTTCTGCCCATCTTATGTACATACGTAGCAGTAAACTTGTCCAATCCTGCGCATCAGTTCCTCCGGCTCCGGCATTTACTGTAAGAAAAGCATCCGCTTGGTCATACTCTCCTGACAGCATTTTTTGTATATCATACCTGTCAAGTTCTTTTTCAAGTTCGCTAAGCTGAACTTCACTTTCTCTTATTAATTCCTCATCTCCGATTTCTTGTGCTGTTTGTGCATCAGATATTATACATTCCCAACGCGAAAGCATGGACAAATTGTCTTTTATCTCTTTCGTCTTTTGGCCTAATTCGTTTGCCAGCTTTTGGTCAGCCCAAACTTCCGGTAATTGAAGTTGCTGTTCTGCACACGCTAATTCCTCTCTAAGTTTAGGCGGGTCAAAGACACTCCTTATTCTTTTTTATTCTTTGATCTAATTCTTGTATGTTCATAATTTTTCCGCTAATTCCACTACTTGTTTATGAATATTTTCTATTGTATCGGCTGAATTAATAACCTTTACTCTGTTAGGTTCTTGTTTTGCTATTTCTAAATATCCATATCTAACTTTATTAAAAAACTCATTTCCCGCAGATTCCATTCTGTCCTTTTCTTTGCCGACACGTTTCATTGAAGTTTCTATATCAATGTCAAAAATAATTGTTAAATCAGGTTTTAATCCGCTTGTAGCCAATTTATTCAAATAATTTATTTTATCTAAATCTATTCCTCTTCCATACCCTTGATATGCAACCGTAGAATCAGTATGTCTGTCACATAAAACTATTTTACCTTCTTTCAATGCCGGTTTTATAATGCAATCAATATGTTGGGCTCTGTCAGCCAAAAATAAGAATGATTCACAATTTGCCGAAACCTCTCCGTCATAATTCAAAAGAATTTCTCTCAATTTTTCTCCCAAACCCTTGCCACCCGGTTCACGAGTTAAAAGAGTTTGATATCCTTTTGAAAGAAAATACTTATTTAATAGCTCTATTTGCGTAGTTTTTCCGCAGCCATCGGCACCTTCAAATGTTATAAACAATCCTTTATCTTTATTCATAATACTCTTATGTTATACCAAAAATATCTACGTATCAATTTTTTATCTTAACCTGCTTATACAAAAAAAACGGGCAGTTCAAAATAACAACCCGTTTTTATTAACCTTTATTTAATTATCTATTTTTAGTTATACAAAGGAGCCAACTTTTTCTCCTGCTGAGGAATTACCCCTTCTTCAATAGATTGATATACTCTGTAATCAATTACAGGGAAACAATTATCTATTGATTCTATATTAGAAAGTTTTCCTTCATCAATATTTCCGCTCTCTATCATATCTGCTATTAAGCTAAATCTGTCAACATGTTCATTAAATCTGTCTGTCGCATAATCTTTTGCCTGCCATGTTGTTATTAAGAACGGCCAATCCGAGGATTGAAGAAGTAAATTTTCCCTAGCAAGCTGATTTAAAGCTCTATGCAAAAGCTTGTCTTCAGGTATTTCCGAATGAGCGTCAACAATCGCATTAATTCTCTTTTCACAAGAATGAATAATTGGCCACATCCATTCTGTTAAATGGTTTTGCCATACATAGAAGTGTCCGCCTTGTCCCCAAGAGGATTCAGGTATTTGTATAGCTTCCTTAGGCGGATATTTTGTAACGTATTCACCGGCTGTCATTCTTTCAACCTCAGGAAGATAAGTGCTGAACTTCTTAATAACTTGTTTTATAAATTCAACACCTTCAAACCACCAGTGTCCGAAAAGTTCTGTATCAAACGATACCATTACCAAACCTTCTTTATTATTTGCCAACTTATAATCATTTAATAAATGATAGATTAAAGTTGTATAGTGATCTGAATTTTCGTTAACCTTGTTCATCGCAAGAACAGGATCATACAGCATTTTATCTCCCAAATCAGTAGTCGGAGAAGTTATTCTCCAATAATGCATGCCTGATTTGTCATCTTTTTTGTGAAATTCTCTAAAGCAGCCGTCACCCGGATATCCGTCTGCCGCAGACCAAACTTGGTATCCTGCTCGGTCATTTCTTCCCATAACCGCTACTTGCGCATCCGGAAGCCAATATGCAGAATATGTATCATATCCGGTTTTTGGTCTGTCCGGAAGCGGTATATACTCTATATTCCCATACATACCGATTACACGTCTGTTTCCTATAGAATTTCCGCCTTCTATAACGTGAGATTCTGTAAAGAAGTAGTGAATATCATTGTTTTGAAGAGTTACTTCTATAGCAGGACGCCAGTGTTTTTGACCGTCTTTTCCTGTATATTCATACCCTTGTCTGTATGCACATTCCGGAAGCCAAGCTCCCATTGCTTTCTTTCCAAACAATCTTTTTGTTGTATCTTGACCTACCTTAAATTGAGCATTTAAATTGCTGTCAGTTGCAAGAAGCGGCGAAAAACCGTGAGTTGCACCTGATGTGGTTATTTCTATACAGCCAAGATCTTGATATTTTTTAAAATATTTTATTAGATTTTTTTCATATTTATTAACAAAATCATTTCTTAATTTATTCCACCAATCAAAATAATACTTTGCTAAATATTTTAAGTGCTGAGAATGTGCAACCTTTGGATCAGGATATCTTTCCAAATCTTTTGAAACGGATGATATTCTGGAATCAATATATTCAACAAACCCGTTTTGCAAATGTTCATCATTTAATTGCTCTGCAAGTATTGGTGTTATACCTACTGTTAATTTTGCTTTTACACCTTCATCATACAATTCTGATATCGCATTCAAAAGAGGGACATATGTTTCTGCCATACATTCATACAAGTTTTCTTCACCGAATGGCCACATGCCTGCTTTCCTATAATACGGTAAATGGCTGTGTAACATAAATACAAATTGCCCTACTGACATTTTTGCCTCCGTTCATTTTGTGTTTAATATATATTTTTACATTATTATTTATACCATAATATTAACAAAAAAGTAACTCTTTAGTATTAATTCAGCAGAATAATGTTACAAATGTTAACTAAGTTATAAGCATTTTTATTTTTTTTCTTATTATATAAAGGATATATAAGTGATTTTGAGAATTTAACCTATACCAAAAACGCAATTTTCATTTGCCGAACACACGGCACAAAAATCTGTTTCAGCGTTTACTGTTTGTGAATAATCTTTAAAACTTGCCCCCATCCTTCCGCGATAATCACCTGACAAAAACGGACAAGAGTACACTCCGCTTTGAGAAATGCTTCTGCCTGTCATACAATCTGTTTTCGCTGCAGATTTTGTGTAGTATAAATCATCTTTCACCGGATATGATACATTAATTTGAATATCTGTATCCGTTATGTCTGACATTTTAAATATGTTTAAAAAATTTTCTCGTATTTCTTCTTTTTGCAAATTATAAACATTTTGGACCGAAAGGACTGATGTAAAATTGTATCTGCATAATATTTTTAAAGCTGATATTGTTTGCCTGAAGTTTCCTCTGTACCTTGATTTATCATTTTCTAGCTCGTTAAAGTGCACAAGTGTTAATTTGAAAAAGATTTGATTTACTCCTTCATCTTCTACTTTTTTTAAAAATCTTATTTTTTTTTCGTTTAAAAATGAGGAATTTGTACAAATGCAAACATTACTTCTTTTAAGACAAAGTCTTAAAATAGCATTAAAATCTGGGTGCATCATCGGTTCGGAACCTGTCAGATAAATACAATAAATGTTGTTTTCTTTCGTATCGTAAAGAGCTTCTTTTATTTTATCTATGGTTATAAAATCTTTTACATTTTTTGATAAACCTGCTTTTTTATAACAACTTTCACATTTCTGATTACAATTTTGAGAAGTCATTTCTATAAAAATGTTATTTAATTCTCTTAATTTGTAAATCGGGGCTGTACATATACTCATAAATCCTCCTTATATTTGTGATAATTTTTAATTCAATATAAAGATTACTCTAAAAAAATACTATAAAAATCATCTTATAGTATAAAAAAGGGGGATAATAATAAGTAAAATTATATTAACCTGTCGGGCAGTCTAAAATAAACAGGCTGATTCACACGGCAATAATTCAATATTACAAAAAAACGAAATAAACAATTTAGAATTAGTCTGAGAATGTCTTGAATGTTTTCTCAACGTTATCTTTAATAACTTTTTGAACTGCTTCCATTTCTGTTTTTAAAGCAAGCTGCTCGGTATCAAGCTGTTTAAGACGAAGTTCCAACGTTCTGTCTTCTTGCTGAATAATAGATGTTTTTGCATTTATGTCCGCTATGGTTTTTTCGTACTGTTCTTTTTTGTACAAATACTGATTCATTGCATCTTGATATGCTGCTTCATTCGTAACAGTTTCCACATTAAGGGTGTAAGTTACGCTGTCATTATCAAATCTTACTGTCTTAAATCTGCCTTCTCCGTCGGTTTCCAGCAGAGCTTGATTTGTTTCTTCTATTCTTTTAGAAATATAAGACGCATTATAATATGCTAATTTTGCTTGAGCTTCTATCGGTTTTAAAGGGTCATACGGATATCCTGCGCTGTCTTGCAAATCTTGTTCTGTTGTATAATAGTTTTTGCCGTAAAGTTCAAATGTGTATATGCCTTTTCCGTCATACTGCAAGTTTCCGTATTCATCAAAACTTATATATTTACTTATTGAAGAGTCCGGACAATCTCTGAGTATTTGTGCAAGTTCGGTTACCTGATTAATTCCTGTTGCTTCGTCATTAATCAATACATTTAGTTCGGTTAATTTTGAATTTCCTATATAAGAAGGACCTATTACAGATGAATAGTCAATATTATCATAGGCTTTTGTAATTGTACTTCCGCTTTCTTGAGCTTCAACCGTAAAATGCCACGTTCCTTCATCATCTTGATATCCGTATATATTATTTAAGTTCAGAGAATCATCCGCAAAATTCAGCAAATGATTTTTTGTTTCAAAATCTGTTATTGCTTTTTTCAAAACATCGTCAGAATCGACTGCATCTTGGGTTATTTTTGTATAATCATTTGCTACAAAGAAATGCCAAGTTCCGTCAGAATCCTGATATCCGAATACAGCATCTGTATTAAGTGTTCCGTCAGCTTTTGCTAAATTTTTTGCTGTTTCAAAATTTGTTAAATCTTTTTTTAGTTTTTCATCAGAATCAACCTTATCTTGACTCAATTTTTCATAAGTCTGTTCGTTATCAATTCCGTTAATCTTATATGTTACAGTAAGATTTCCGTCTGCATCTTTTTCAACTTTTGTTGTATGGTTGCTGTATTGCATTTCTTTTAAAACATTCCCTATCTGAACTTGAGGGTCATTTAAAAGTTTTTTGGCACCTGTATAAACATCTGCCATATAGTAATGTTTTACAACATAGTTATAATCAGGATTTTTAGTACCGATTTGTTCCCAAGAATCAATAACCGATTCGTTATCGCCGTCGGAATACGAATACTGAAGTTCTGTATAATCGGTTGTTTTTGGCGGATTTGGCACTTCTAAGCCAAGCAATCTGTTAAACAAATTAGCACTTTGATTTGCCAAAGCCGTTCTTGCTTGGTTAATCTGTTGACCTTCCCATTCGGTATTGGTTTTACGAGCTGTTAATGCTAAATATCTTGCTTGTGATGCTGCCATTCCCATAGCCGGAATCTCCTATTTTTTACATGTAATTAATGAAAATTTCTATAAAGTCAACATGAAAAACGGCTTTAAATAAATTTTCTTTAAGTTTTGTAAAAAAATATCATCTGTTTGCTGTATACTATTGCATATACTGCTTTATGTCATAAAATCATATACAAAAGGAGTACTACTGTATGTACATTAATAAAATCAACCAATCCCCAATGAATTTTCGTGGCCATGTGTCATCTAATGTAGTTAATTTTATTACATCAGCAGCTAAAAATGAAGCTGAACATTTAGCTTTGGAAGCAGCTAAAAATAAAAAGAATGTAAACGTACATTTGTTAAAGGATTTAAAAAATTTAAGTAAAGATACAATATCAAAATTATCCGATTATATGCTAAAAATGCACAAGGATACTGTTTTGGATATACGTGATACTAAGTATGGAAAAGCGTTTATTTATAGAAACAAAAATTTTTCAAAAAATAATTTTATAGATGCATCTTATGTAAGAACATTTAAAGATCCGGAACCAATTACTGACGAATATAAATATCAAAAAGGATATATTCCATCTAAAGTTGATATAACTCAATTGTGGAGTTATATAGACTCAATTGAAAGAACCGTTAATCCCGAAGGAGTTGATAAGGAACTTTTAAATGCGGAAATTGATGACATTTCCCAAAATGCGTCTTCCAGAATTTGGATAAATAACTATTTTGCAAAACAAAAAGCAAAAAAACTTCAAAAAACCGCAAAAGAGATTGATAAAAGTATAGATTTAATTACAATTGCAAATAATAAATCAAAAGAAACAGAAGAAATTAAAATGCGTGAAAAAAGAAATTTAAGAACAGTAACAACTATTTTGGAGGGATAAATGAAAATTGATTTTGTTTCTGACTCATTAAATTTTAAGGGATATATTCATAAATCAGTTTATAAACACATAAACTCCGCATCTGATAGTGCCATTAACGAATTGTACGCAACTTCCCGCAGAATTCACAATGAAATTGACTTTAACCACAGGGACCAAATCTTAAAAATGCGTGATGAATCAATAGAGTTGTTAGATAAATTTATGTCAGAAACCCATCCGGATACCTATATGAAAATAGTTACGGAAAACAAAAGTCCTAAGCTTATAGTCACAAATAAAAAATTAAGAAAATATGCTGATTTAAATCAAATTTCACTATTTAATACCTCTGATTATAAAAAACAAAAAAATATATTTGATACACCTTTCCGTATAAATGATGCAGAGCAAATTAATACTCCGGAAGATGATTTAATATTTTTTCACAGATTTGTAAAATCCTTAAGTGAGCTGGTAAATCCAAAAACAATTGATGAAAGATTACTAAATATAACAAAACAAAAAATAAAATTCATGCATGCTCGCGGAAGGTTAATTGACAAACTAAAAATAGCATTTTTCTATCCGAATTTGAAAAACGTTTTTAAATAAAATAAAAAAAATGAATCAGAGAATAAATTTGTTTAATTCGTTTTCACTTATATATAGCAAAAAATTTTACAGAAGAACTATTTACAACAATCTTCCATTTTACATTCTAAAAGTAAATGAGGTAGATTTAATCAAACAAAAATGCCAAATATATAATTTGTCCAAATAAACTCCGACACATCATTTACCGTACAAGAATTATATACCAGTTTTCAGGCGTATCGTTTTTTCTTGAAAATTGTATCATTCCGCTATTTAAAACTGTTAAAAATCCGTTTACATCATATGTTTTAAATTTTGCATTTCCTGAGGTAAAAATATAATTTTCGTAGGTAATATCATCGTTTTCACTGTCATTAAGCAAAATTATATTTAAATCAGACAGATGCTTTTTTATTTTTATGGAATTTGTATTTTTGCTAAAAGATGAAAGTTTAATTATCTTATAATCAGAAAACATTTTTGATACAATATCCGGAAGCAATGATTCTTTTGTTAAAACACCGTCCCTGTAATAGAATTCATAAAATTTTAGGTCTTTGCCGGAGTACCCGATGAATTTGCCGTTTAAAATAAATTCATACTCACAATCTGTAGAAAAAGCAAAGTTTTTATCTCCGTCCAAATAATCGTAAAAATCACCGAAACCCTTTGTTTTAATAAAGTATATATCTGATTTTTTTATATTATATGTCCATTCATCCTTTTCTGTGTTATAACCGATTTTTTGCTTATTCGGAATATTTTTGTACTTCATATTTGGCATATTTGCATGCACGCAAACTGAAGTAATCATTAGAATAAAAATTGTAATTAAAAATTTTTTCATAAGTTTATTATATTATACACGTAACTTTCGGACAAGATAAAAAGATAATCTATAATTCCTATTTTTGAAGGATAAAAGAATAACAATAATAGTATAGACTGTAGTTATGAACTTAGCATCTAATTATATAGGTAATATAACTCCGGCAAACTTGAACGGCTTAACTCAAAATCCCATACAAGATTTTGATTTAGACGACAGAAGTTTTGATGACATTTTAACAAAGCAAATGGAGCTTCCTCAAAACTCCGTTAATACTATTTCTAATAATATACAAATACCTTCAGGCATAGACATAGGTGATTTTGATGGGCATGATATCATAAAAACAGAAGCAACTACTCAACCAAGAACTGATTTTTCAAATATCAAAGATATGACCACATCTGAAGTTGTAACGTTCATGTCATCGTTATTTGATACCAAGCCAACATTCACCCAAAACGGCGATAATGGTTTGTTTAATTTTGAAAGAAAACTTGCCGCAACTTCTTACGGAAAATATGCAAAAGGATTGGTTACCGATTTACAAGATTTTGTATCTGATGCATTAAAATTGTCATAATCTCGGTTAACATTCTTGCTTTTGTCTAAAATTTTGTTAATTTAATAAAACAGCGCAGATATAACTTTGCCCTTTTTATTTGCCGATGGTCGGAGTGTCTTACTCACTCGCGATAAACGTGTCTGCGTATTTTGCTTCATTACTTCCGTAACTCGCAAAAAACTCCGCACT
>CAJOPY010000030.1 GCA_905236505.1 Candidatus Gastranaerophilales bacterium | reverse complement strand
AGGCATTTTACGAACACCTCCCCAACTTGAAGTCACAAATTGTGACTTCAAGTTGAGAAATTCTTCTTTTGTTAGCTGAAACATAAAGTCAGCAGGAAATCGTTTTAGATTTCTTTTTACAGTTTGATTTAAAACTTTTGTTTGGACTTGGTATAAAGTAGCCAAATCACTGTCTAACATGACTTTTAAGCCGCGTATTTCATATATTAAATTTTGTATTTGTACAAAATCGTTCATAAGATTATTCTACAATATTATAATCTATGTGTCTATAAATAAAAATACTGATATTGTTGCTTTTGAATTTATTTTTTAAATATCAGCTAAAAGCATTTTCTATATCAAATAAAAACTTTATATATTTTATTTTGGTTATATAATAATATAAAAGGAGTTTGAGATAAATTATGCAAGAAGTTATTGAAAGAAAATCAATAAAAAATATAGACTTTAATTGTGATTTGGCGCAATCATACGGAATTTATAAAAATAATCAGGAATATGAACTTTTAGATTACGTAAGTTCCGTTAATATATCTTCCGGTTTTCACGCAGGCGACCCTGTAACTATTAAAAATGCACTTTTAAAGGCAAAAGAAAAAAATGTTGCAATCGGTGCTCACATAGGATTTAATGATATTCAAGGGTTCGGATACAGAACGGTAGAATTAAAAGAAGATGAGCTTGAGGCACTTGTTGTATATCAAGTGAGTGCAATTATGTCATTCGCAAAAGCTTACGGATTAAGTATTGAACACGTAAGGCCGCACGGTGCTATGTACAAAGCTTGCGGTGAAGACTTTACATTTGCATCGTCTGTCGCTAAAGCAATTAAAAAATGCTCAGATTGGCTTGTATACTACGGTCCTATGGGCGATATTACCGCAAAAGTCGGGGATTATGCCGGAATCCCTGTAGCTCAGGAAATATGTTTGGAAAAAACTTATAATCCTGATTTAACAGTAGATTACGCAATTCCGGATAATACAAATAATTATGAAATGATAAAAAGGCTGCAACATCTTTTGCACACTTCTCAAATTCGCAATAATTTGGGCGGTATGAGCTTTTGCGAAGCTAATACAATCCATTTTTCAAACAAAAACAGCAATTCATTAGATTTAATTAAAGAAGCTAAAAAACTAATATCACCGGCTCCGGTAAATTATATAAATGCAAAAACTTCCGGCTGGGTTGATTAATAAAAATTTTGAATAGTACTGGAGAAACATAAATGGTTTTTAACATAGATGATATAAAAGACAATGTAAATGTAAAAAAAGAAGTCGGTTGGCTCCTTCCCGGATTGGAAGTAAAACGCTGGTTTTTACTTATTTTCTTCGGTTCTGTAATGATTGTGCTCGGGTTTATGGTTTTGGCAAATGTAAGACCAATATATTTAACATTGGAATTAATAAGAAAAGCTGCATTGGTTTTGCCGTCTAATGTTCTTGCAGCTGTATTTATTCTTATCGGTTCGGTTATTTTCTTTAAAGGATGGCAAAAAACTACTCTTTCAATAATGGATATGAATTCTGCCAAAGGCAATAATTCTATTTTGGAAAAACTATACAGAAGGCGCAAATTGAATAAAGGAGCAAAGATTGTTGCAATAGGAGGCGGTACCGGTTTATCAATGCTTCTTAGAGGTATAAAACGATATACAAGCAATATTACAGCAATTGTAACCGTAGGTGATGACGGAGGAAGTTCCGGAAGGCTCAGAGAAGAGATGGGAATTTTACCTCCCGGTGATATAAGAAATTGTATTGCGGCTTTAGGTGATGATGAAGACTTAATTACGGAACTTTTTCAATACAGATTTAAAACCGGTGAAGGGCTTGAAGGGCATAGTTTCGGGAATTTATTTTTAACTGCGCTTTGTGCAATTACCGGTAATATGGTAAAAGCAATAAGAGAATCCGCAAATGTTTTAAATATCAGAGGAGTTGTTCTTCCGGCAACTTTGGATGATATGAAGCTGGGTGCGGAGTTTGAAGACGGCAGAATTATTCATGGCGAATCAAATATTCCTGAGGCAAGAGGTCAAATAAAAAAATTGTTTACAGAGCCTGAAAATTGTAAGGCACTTCCTGAGGCAATTAATGCTATAAAAGAAGCGGATTTGATAATACTTGGACCCGGAAGTTTATATACAAGTGTAATTCCTAATCTTTTGGTTAACGGTATTGTTGATGCAATATCACAGTCAAAAGCAAAAAAAATATATGTATGCAATATTATGACTCAACCGGGTGAAACAACCGATTATACAGTTGCAAGCCATGTTAATGCTATTATAAAGCATTCGGGCGGAAAGTGTATTGTGGATGCAGTTTTGGTAAACAATAGTTTACCGGAAAATATGTCCGAAGGGTATGCTGTTTCTGGTTCAATACCGGTAAGATTAGATATGGAAAATATTGCACCTATAGGAATAGAAGTTGTTTCTCAAAAACTTATACAAGAAAATAAAGAAGGACTTGTAAGACATTCTTCCAATCGTGTCGCAAGAGCTGTGTATTATTGGTATAAAAAATCAGCAAAAAAATCATAATAAAAATGAAAAATATTAAAATAAAATGTCCGGCTAAAATAAACCTGACTTTAGAAATTGTAAATAAAAGAGAGGACGGTTTTCATAATATCAAAAGTATTATGCAAAATGTAAATTTGTATGATTATTTGGATATAAAATTGAGCCAATCAGATGAAAATAGCATATCTTTATCAGGAAATAGTACTGACATTCCTTATAATGAAAGTAATTTAGTTTATAAAGCGGCAAAGTTATTTTTTGAAAATACAAAAATAAACGGATATAAACTTGATATTCAAATAGAAAAACATATTCCGGTATCAGCAGGACTCGCAGGCGGAAGTACAGATGCGGCAGGAACTCTTTTAGGACTTAATATTTTAAACAACAATATTTTATCTGAAGAGAAGTTGCACGAACTTTGTGCAAAGCTCGGTTCTGATTTAAATGTATGTCTGAAAGGCGGGTGTGTTCTTGCAACTGGACGCGGAGAAAAAACAACAAAATTGAATGCACTAAATTATCCGATTACAATTATAAAACCCAAAAACTTGGGAATATCCGCTAAAGAAGCTTATACAAAATATTCTGAAAAATTAATAAAACCCCAAAATAATATGACGGAAAAAATGTCCGAAGCAATTAAGAACAATTCGGATATAAAACCGTTTTTGTACAATGATTTAGAATACGCAGTTTATGATGACTATAAGGAACTTCAATATATAAAATCAAAGATACCAAATTCTATTATGTCAGGCTCAGGGTCAGCATTTTTTGTACCGGAAAATCTCAAAACAAACAAACTCGGTGACGAGTATGAATTTATAAACAACTTAAACTTTATTCCGTCCGGAGTAGAAGCGGTTTAAACTTTCATTTCTTTTTCAAATCCGAATAGTGAACTTACTGATTCATCGTCGTGAATTCGCGATATAGCTTGTCCTAAAAGCGGAGCAACAGAAAGTTGTTTTACATTTTTAGGCAAATCTTCACTGCTCCAAGGGATAGTATTTGTAACAATACATTCTTCAATCGGAGCGTTGCTGAGTTTTTCTCTTGCATTCCCTGAAAATACAGCGTGTGTTGCACCTACATAAACTTTTTTTGCACCTTTTGCTTTAAGCAGCTTAGAAGCTTCGCAAATTGTACCTGCAGTATCAATTATGTCATCAAACATTAAACAAACTTTGTTTTCAACATCACCTATGATATGTGCTGCAATTGCTTCATTATGTTTGTCACGTCTTTTATCAATAATTGCCATCGGACAATCTAATTTTTTTGCAAATGAGCGAGTTCTGTTGGCTCCGCCCATATCCGGACTGACTGCGACCATTTCATCAGGATCTATTCCAAGATTTTTAACATAATCAACAATAATTGGTGTTGCAAAAATATGATCCACAAGGATATTAAAAAATCCTTGAATTTGTCCTGTGTGTAAATCCATAGCAAGAACTCTGTTTGCACCTGCAGTTGTGAGTAAATCCGCAACAAGTTTTGCCGTAATAGCTTCACGACCGGATGTTTTTCTGTCTTGTCTTGCATATCCGTAATACGGAATAACAGCTGTAATACTTTTTGCACTGGCACGCTTAAAAGCATCAATCATAATGAGAAGCTCCATTAAATTCTCATTAACGGGATTGCATAATGGCTGAATAAGAAATACATCATCACCGCGAATACTTTCTTTAACCTGTACGTATATTTCACCGTCTGAAAAGTTTTTTATTACCATAGGTCCTACTGTTGTCCCTAAATAGTCCGCAATTTCTTGTGCTAGTTTTGGGTTTGAACGTCCTGAAAACAGCCTGATGTCGTGAGTCGGACTTACTGCTCTTTCAAGCTGAGGATAAGCCATTGTCTGAACCATGATAAAATCCTTTCATACTTTGTGACAGATGTATAACTATTTTACACTTAATATATAATTTAAAAAAGTGTTTTTTAAAAAATATTAAGCATATTGATAAAAAAACATATAAAAATTTTTTTTGCTCATAAACGACATATATGTTTTGAAAAATGTGTTTATTTTTAATTCCTTTTTCCGCAACTCTATTTTCGGATTTTTCCGCATGCTCCTTTATTTTTATGATAATATAACAATTATGTATGAAGAACTTGATACAGTAAAAGAAAAATGTCTGCTCTGTCACAAATGTCAATTAGCTAACGGGCGGACAAATGTGGTTTTTTCAGACGGAATACCAAATAAAAAGCTTATGCTTATCGGCGAGGCTCCCGGATTTTATGAAGATAAAGAAGGAAAACCTTTTGTCGGAAAAGCCGGACAGCTTTTGGATAAAATATTTGATTCAGTAGGACTTACAAGAAAAAAAGATGTATATATATGTAATACAATAAAATGCCGTCCTCCGGAAAACAGAAATCCTTTGCCCGAAGAAAAAGAAGCCTGTTGGGAATATTTGAAAGCGCAAATAGATATAATTCGGCCTAAAATAATTCTTTTATGCGGAAATGTTGCAGTTCAATCAATTTTAGGCGATGTCGGAGGGATTACTAAAATCAGAGGAAAATGGTATAACGGCGGTGAAAATGTTTATGGGGCAAAACTCATGCCGATTTTTCACCCGTCATATCTTTTGAGAAATGATTCCCGTGAAAAAGGAAGTCCCAAATGGCTTATGTGGCAAGATATTCGTGAAATAAGACGCAAGTATGATGAATTGGAGATGTAATTTATGGCAATTTATCTTGATGCGGGAACAACATATTCCAAAATAATTACGGATAGTGAAAATAAAATGTTTGCGGATAATCCGATAAAATATAATAATGAAATGTTTTATTATATTGTACAATCCGGAATTATAAAATCTTTAAAATTAACTCCTGACAGAGCTTGCGGTCATATGGCTCAAGCGCAGGAAAATGAAATTGTTGCACTTGCTAAAGGTGCAAAAAAGCTTGATATAGATAAAAATGCAACTGTATTGGATTTAGGCAGCCGTGATGCAAAATGGATAAATTTTAAAGACGGAAAATTCCGTGATATGGATTGGAATACTTCCTGCGCAAGTTCAACAGGTGCTACGGTTGAGATGTTATTGAAGTTTTATGATACAAAAGTTTCGGATTTAAAATATGAAGACGAAAAGTTTAATGTTACATGCGGTATATTCGGAATGGAAAAAATAATGGACTCAATTTCAGAGGGAATTGCACCAAAAGTCGCTATTTCAAGATTTGTGCACGGAATAGCATACAACGCGTGGAATTTTGCTAAGCGTCCGAATAGAATATATCTTTCAGGCGGATTTTGTGAAAATAAATGTTTTACTGATTCTTTATCCAAGTATTGTGAAGTAAATTTGCTGGGACGTTTTGTCCTTTGCGAGGGGTTAATTATATAAAATGAATTATAAAGAGAGCATTGAATTTTTAACAAATAAATCAAATTTTTATATAGATTTGGGGCTTAACAGAATTTCTGATGTATTAAGTGCGCTTCAAAATCCCCAAGACAGTTTAAAATTTATTCATGTAGCCGGAACTAACGGCAAAGGTTCAGTTTCTGCAATGTTAGACTCAATTTTAAGAGAAGCGGGATATAAAACAGGGCTTTATACAAGTCCGCATATATTTGAATATACGGAAAGAATAAAATTTTGCGGAAAAGATATAAGCAGGGAAGAATTTTCAGGTTACATAAAAAAAATAAGTGAACAAAATATTCATTTAACAGAATTTGAAATACTTACTGTTTTAAGTTTTTTGTATTTTAAGGATAAGAAAGCTGATATTGTAATTTTAGAAACAGGTTTAGGCGGAAGATTAGATGCAACAAATGTTATAACGAAAAATTTATGTTCCGTAATAACTCATATTGATTTAGACCATACGGAAAGACTTGGAGAAATAAAAGAAAAAATAGCGTATGAAAAAGCGGGTATTGTCAAGAAAAATTGTCCTTTGATAACCGCAGAAAATTATAACTCAATAAGAGAAAAGGCAGAAAAAGAAAATTCACCTATAATTGTTCCTAATAAAAACATACCTGAAAAATATATTCAAGCTTTGTCACTTAAAGGCGAACACCAAAAAGAAAATTTATCTCTTGTGATATGTCTTATAAATTATCTGTTTAAGGATATAAATGAAGAAACTGTTATAAAGGGGCTTAAAAACGTAAAACACCCTTTCAGATATGAGTATTTTAAAGATAAAAATTTAATAATTGATGCTTCACATAATCCTAACGGAATTCAGGCATTAAGAAATAACTTAGATAAAGATTTTGCCGGACAAAAGCGCAGGTATATTTTCGGGTGTTTAAAAAATAAAGATTACAAACAAATGATGGAGATTTTGTTTAGGGAAGATGATGAAATTTATTTAAACGAATTTGATTATCCTAATGCATGTTCTTATACGGAACTGGAAAAATGCTGTCCTTATACCGCTCAAAAATATACTTCTTTAAACGTATTAAAAAATGACAGACTCAACATAGTTTGCGGTTCGTTTTATATGATAGGAAAATTATTTGGCTAAATCTTCTTAGCCCAATCGGGTAATGAATGCAAAATAATATCATTTAAAATAAAGTAACAAGGAGGTGCTTTATGAAAAAGTTATTTGTCTTGCCTGCATTTTTAATCGTCTTACCTATATATGCTCTTTGTCCTATTGAGGGAGGAGAAACGGTCTGCTCTCTGCCTGAATTCAGAGGGCAGACAACTCCTATATTTCAACAAGTAAATCCGGAGTTAAATATAAACACTCCGCAAGTAAAATTACAACCGCTAAATCGTGCGGATCCTATTGAGCAAATGCGCGGTCCCAATAACAACATAAATTATAACTCGGGTTGTCAATTCGGAATGTGTTTGCAAAATCCGAATAATACATTGCAAAAACAACAATAATTAATAATTTTAAACTACTTCAAAAAGTGCGTTTATAACATCAGGATCCCACTTCTTGCCGGATTCTTCTTTTAAAATCTCAAGAGCTTCTTCTTTCGTCATAGCATTTCTGTACGAACGGTCGGAGGTCATGGCTGTATATGCATCTGCTACTGCTATAATACGGGAACCAAACGGTATAGAATTTCCTTTTAACCCTTCAGGTTCTCCGCCTCCGTCCCAACGCTCTTTATGATAATGTATATACGGAACAACCTCTGATAAAAAGTTTATATTCATAAGCAGATTAACGCCAACATTCGGATGGTTTTGAAGTTTTTCCCATTCTTCTTTTGAAAGCTTGCCTTTATTTGTAAATAATGATTCCGGAAGAGTTATTTTTCCTATATTTTGAAGCAAACCTGCATAATATACCAAATCGGTCGTTTTTTCATTTAAACCTAATTGACGACAAAGTTTTTTAGATAATTCCGCAGTATTTTGAGAATGCGATACTTTGTATTGTCCTTTTTCGTCTACCGCTTTTGCTAATTTTTCAACAAAAGCTTGCTGTTGAGTACCTAAATCACCTATTAACGAAGTTAATTCTGCTCTCAAGTGCTGCAATTCTTCCGCAAAAATTGTATCTTCCGATAAAACTTCTTCTGTATGTTCAATAACTTTTTGTAAATGCATAGAAGTTCCGAAAAGCCTGCCAATTGTTTCAACAAGATTTGCATACGCTCTTTTTAATGTTTTTTCTTTATAATTTTCTATAACAATAATGCCCACAACATATGCATTATTATGAATAGGAAAAACCGCAAGTGA
The DNA here is from genome assembly GCA_905236505.1 of Candidatus Gastranaerophilales bacterium. Lineage (GTDB taxonomy): Bacteria > Cyanobacteriota > Vampirovibrionia > Gastranaerophilales > Gastranaerophilaceae > CAG-196. Next base: position 9,514 of record CAJOPY010000030.1, on the reverse strand, counting down.
TTTTACTTTTTCTTCATTAAGTTCTTTTTTGGGTTCAAAATTTTCTATGAGAGAAACATCTTTAATTTGTTTCTTTTCTAAATTCTTAAATGCTTCAATTATGACAGAATTGTCACTTTCATTGTATCCTATTTTTTTTGAATACATGTCTTCATCAAATTCCAAAGAAGAGCCGACAAGTCCCAAAAGTTTGTCTTGAATATCCAAACCTTTGGTAAAATCTTTTGTTAAATATATATGACAAGCGTCTGTATCCAAAATTTGTGTCAGCGTTCTGGCAATTGAATTATAAACAACATACTCATCTTTAGAACTAAAACCTAAAACGCAAAGAGTATTATCCAAAGAATAAATAGAAATTAGCTCTCTTAATTGTGATTTTAATTTTTCTGCTTTATCTTTAACACCTTTACCGATTTTGTTTGCCAAATCGTCTGAAATTAGATATTCAGATATAAAATCACCCATATTGAGTGCGAAAATCTCTTCAAGCGGGTCATCTTCCATTAAATCTATTGTTCTGCCGAAGAGTGATACGCCTAATTCTTCTTCTTTATCTGTCATAGTATACCTTTCTACAATTCTTAAAATTTTTTTTATTTTATATTTGCATAAATCTTTAAAAGTTCATGCTCTTCTTAATATATATAACGGCATAATTTTTAAAAACTTTAATAATTTTTACAAAAATTATACTTTAGTTGTAGAAATTTAAAACTTTTAGCCTAAAAAGTGCGTAAATATTGACTTTTTGAAATGTAAATTTTTTACATATTACTTTACAAATAAATTTGAAGTGCACCCCTAAAACAGGACAATAGTTGCAGGCAAAAAATCCGTAGTGTGCGGTGTACCATACAAAAAATGGTTTTGCGAAGCAAAAGTGCAATTTTTTGGAGCGTTATTTATAGTATATGAGAATTATTCATTGTGGTGATAAATGCTTGAAATAAGATATTTTAAATCTTTAAAATTATAATTTGTATATTTATTGAAAATAAACATACTAAAAATTACCCGTTTTTATATACACAAAATCAGGTTACTTATCTTATATAATTTACATTTTAGTGATATCTAAAGTTTAAAAAATAATTCTAAAAAAACAGTCTAAACTAATCAATGTGTTTCTTAACAGAAAACTTATTTCCTGAAATTTCTATATCAATCATATCTGTTTCCGGATTCAAATTAAGAACATTAATTAATGCAGCCGGAAAATATAAACCGGCACCACTACCACCACTTTTTTGTAATTTTCTTATCATATTATTTTCATATTTTTTTAACTCATTTTCATCTATAGGTTCTACAATGAGAGAATTGCTTTCACAAGTAATCAATAATTTTATAGTTTCCGGATTATATCCAAGTAATTTTAATAATTGTTTTGAGAAATATAGTTCCCAACCATTTCCACTAGTTTTTAATTTAGTAATCATAGAAGTTTATTAAAAGTTCTTTGTAATGTTATCTTGACTATTATTATAAAAAATTGCATTGCGATAATATTTTTCAAGTTATTAAAGTATTGTTGGATTTTAGTCTTTAATTTATTATATCAATAACAGAATTCTCGTTAAGTTTTACAGTAATAATCAATTAAAATTAATGATTAAAGGTTTAGAGTTAAAAAGCTATCAAAAAACAGATTCTCAATCTTAAAAGTCAATAAGTTTAACAAATACTTGCAACTTCTCTCATTTTAAGTTAAACTTGATATCATTAAGGAGGATATATGCACGAGTATGTATTCAAAATGAAAAAAGGGGATATTGAAATAGAACTTAAATCTGATGACTTGGAGTTTGTTGAAGAACAGCTTAACAAGTGGAGAGATGAACTTCTTCAGGATACAACCAGATAGGTTTTATTAAATTATGTCTACTTATTCGTTCAAAATTACTAAAGGTAAATTTCAACTTATCGTAACTACCACAGATAAAGAAATGATTGCGGAACAATTTGCAAAATGGGTTCGCAAAGCTTCTGAGTATGTTCAAAAAAGAAAAACGCAGGAAGGCAAGAATATTGTTTCTGCCAGAATAAACGCAGAAGAAGAAATTACTCGCAAAAAAATAGAAGAACAGCTTAAAAATATGCCAAAAACTGAACCGGACATTCAGTTACCAAAAGAAACCGAACAAAAACCAACACCAAAGGAAAACAAAGAAGAACAGTTGGACGTATTTTATGCTCCTAAGCAAGATTCAGTACCATATTCCGCAAATTCTTCTCAGGATGTTTTTGATAAGCTGTTAGATAAATCAATGAAAAGTCCGCAAACAGAACTTTCTTTTAAGCCAAGTCCTTCAATAAAGAAAGATAATGCATTTTTGAATTATATTTCCGGAAGAAAAACGGATAAAAAAATAGATTATTTACTTTTAACAGCTTATTATTTTACCCAATACGAACAAAAACCGCGCTTTACCCTAAAACAGCTTAATGCTAAACTTATGCAAAATCTTGCGGTTATTTTGGATCACAGCGTTATACAAGAAGCTGTAAACAGAGATTATATAGAATGTTTGCCGGATTTAACCGGTGTAGTAGGCGCTTCTGAATATCGTTTAACTGCGTATGGCGAAAAAACATTATTAGAAGAAGGCTAATTTTAGGAGAGAAAAATGAGTAATTTAAAAATCGGAATAATAGGTCTTGGCACGGTCGCGTCAGGAGTTTATAAAACTTTGCAGGATATAAATGACATTGAAATAGTCAAAATTGCAGTAAAAAATATTAATAAACCCAGAAATGTTAATGTTCCGAGAGAATTGATTACTGATGATGCATATGAAGTTGTAAATAATCCCGAAATTGATGTAGTTGTTGAGCTTATTGGCGGCGTTGAACCGGCTTGGAGTTATATATCATCTGCAATAAAAAACGGGAAACATATTGTTACTGCAAATAAAGAACTTCTTGCAAAAAAAGGAGAAGAATTGTTTAATCTTGCGGAAGAATATAACAGAGTTTGTTTATATGAAGCTGCAATTGCCGGCGGAATTCCGATAATTATGCCGATAAAAACAATTCTTGCCGGAAACAAAATTAATAAAATTCAAGCCATTTTGAACGGCACAACAAATTATATTTTAACAAAAATGGATACAGACGGTGCTTCATATGAGGATGTTTTAAAAGAAGCTCAAGAACTCGGATATGCCGAAACTGATCCGACTGGTGATGTTGAAGGATATGATGCAGCATATAAGATTACAACTCTTGCAACAATTGCATTTAAAAAGCGTATAAAAATAGAAAATGTATACAGAGAAGGTATTACAAAAATACGCAAAGAAGATATGAAACTTGCTAATGAATTTGGATATAAAATAAAACTCATTGCAAACGCAACAATTGATGAAGAAGGCAATGCCGATGTCAGGGTTCACCCGATGTTAATATCAAAAAATACAACACTTGCACATATTGATTATGTTACAAATGCCGTTGCAATGAGCGGTCACCCGATTGGAAATATAGTACTTTCCGGACCCGGAGCCGGAGAATTTCCGACTGCAAGCTCAGTTGTTGGTGATATTCTTGCTATAAAAGCAGAATTCGGAAAAACAGATTATATGCTTCCTATGATGAGATGTCATCACGAGCTCAGAGCAAATCCTATTCACATTGATGATACTTTCAATAAATACTACATTTCTATAACCGCGCCAAACGCAATCGGCGTAATTGCAAAAATAGGTACAATTTGTGCAAACAAAAAAATAAGTCTTGCAAGTATTCTTCAAAGAGAAGTTTCCGAGAATAATACGGCAGATATTGTTGTAATTACGGAAAAGTGTCAAGAAAAACTTATAAAAGAAGTTGTAAACGAACTTGATAACTGTACGGTTAACAGTTTAATAAGAGTAAGCGATTAAATTTTACGTCATTGAAAAGTCAAAACCAAAATAATTACATATAACATTTTGATTCTTGGCCTGTCACGCCTGCATATAATTCAACAAATTGTTTTGCGGGACTGACGTCAATTTTGGTAATCAGAACTTCTTCTATTTGGAAAAATCCTACATCACCGGACATTTCTATATCAATTCTTATCGGTTTTCTTTCTCCGTGATGAATACTTATTCTGTCTATCGCATGAGCGGAATATTTATGAATATCACCGACTTTTGGTGTAGTATTAAGCGCAAGAGGTATGCGCGCTCTGCCTTTTGTCATGTCACAACCGTCTGCAATTAATATAATACCGGCTTCTACAGAATGAATTTTGCGTGATGACATATGTCCTATAATTGCTTCTATAGCTACTGATTTTATAATAGTTCTTCTGTGTAAATCTTCGGGAAAAATATGCATAACAGCACGTTCAATAATTGGCTTAGCCAAAATAACAGACATTTCTTCGTGTCCCTGTCGTCCTATCATCATTCCCAAATCGTGCATCAAACCTGCCAAAATAACCGCACACATACTATCTTCAAAAGAACCTATTTCTTCGGCTTCCAATGATGTTTTGATACCTGACGAGTGCAATATATTAAGCATTTTTATGGCATTTGCAGTAACCTGCCTCATATGCACAGGACCGTGATCATTATATCCCAACCTTTTTATTGATACATTATTTGCGTAATCCTGCATTTCTTGTAATTCTGCATCTTTAAACAAATAATTTACAAGTTCAAGACACTTGGGTAAATCCTGCAATCTTTTAAGAATTTTAGACTCTACTGATACTTCTTTTACTGATTTCATCATACTAATATTGTAACATAAATTACAAAGTTTTTGTTATTTTAAAAAAATTTGCATTATATTTTTTTTAGTTTAGAATAAAATTGAACAGGTCATCATGAATAATTTTGATTAGAGATATAAATAGCCGAATTATTTTGAACTGTTTTATTTATTATCGTAAAATAAATATCGTTTTTGTTATTAATCTGAATACAAATATAAGGAACAAAAAAATGCAAGTACAGAAAATCCAAAACAACAATTACAACCCTAATTTTAATGCAAAATTGCAATTGCAAGGTTTTTACGATGATGTGTCTCATAAAACAATTAAATATTGGACCCAAAAAGCAAGTAAAATCGGTAAAAAATCTGATGTAATAGAAATGTTTATAACTGATCCATTTAATTATAAAACAATATATAACAAATATTATGAACCTGCAGGTAGAGATTACAGCAAAATTGACCGTACCGTAATTGGTGGCATGAAAAATAAATCAAATCATGGCATTACATATGATATTAAAAATTATTGTGTTCCAAAATCAGAAAATACTCATAAAGAAATGACAAACAAAATTGTTTGCAGTTTTCTTGACAGTTTAAAAAAGAAATTAAAATAAAAATATAAGGAGTAAAAAATGCAAGTACAGAAAATCCAAAACAACAATTACAACCCTAATTTTAATGCAAAATTGCAATTGCAAGGTTGTTATGCAGATATACATCGAAAAACAATTGAATCTTGGACAAAAAAGGCAAGCAAAATCGGTAAAGAATCTGATGTAGTAGTTATAAGGTTTGGTTGTCCAAAAGATTATAAACTAAAATACGACAAAGATTATAATTATAAAGGTGTAGATCGCAGTAAAATTAGCCGTAGCATAATTGGTTCCGTTAAAGAAAAACCAAATCGTTACATTAAAAAATGCTCTCCTCAACCATATTTTTATAGTGCTCCAAAATCTGAGAGTACTCATAGTGAAATGACAAGAAAAAGTGTTAACTCATTTTTTAATGATTTAAAAAAGATATTTAAAGGATAAAAACTATTATTAAGCGGAAATCAGGTACCACGTAACAAGCATAAGGTATACAGCTAATCCTATTACGTCAATAGTTGTAGCAATAACAGGGCCTGATGCAACCGCAGGGTCTATATTTAATTTTTTCAATATTAACGGAGTACAAGTTCCGATTACGGTTGCTATTGTCATATTTAATGACATCGCAATCCCTACAACTAACCCGAGTTGAATATGTCCTTGCCAGCCCCAAGTTACAAGCATTACTAAAATACCAAAAAACGCTCCGATACTTATACCTGTGATTGTTTCGCGTATCAAATAATGCCAGCCCGAACTTAGAGTAATTTGTCCTGTTGACATACCGCGAACCATTAGCGTAATACTTTGTGTACCTATATTTCCGCCTAAACCCGCCAAAAGAGGCATAAATGCCGCAACAATAGGCAGTGCGGAAAATGTTTTATCATATTTATTTGTAATACAAACTGCAATAAATTCACCTATAAGTGTAATGAACAGCCAAGGAATACGTGCTTTTATCGCGTGTCCGATACTTCCCGTAAGAATATCATCGTCATCATCGCCCAAATCCGTTACAATACCTGATGACTGCAAAATTTCATCCGTTGTTTCTTCTTCTACAATATCTTGTACGTCGTCCCAAGTAACAATTCCTTTTAAATGGTTATATAAATCAACTACAGGAAGTGCATTAAACTGGTATTTCATAAAAACATCGGCTATATAATCCTGATAATCATCTACGTGTATTTTTACAATGTCTTTTAGCATTATATCGGATATATTCAAATTTATAGGAGCTGTCATAAGCATTCTGAGTGATAAAACTCCGACTAAATGACTGTTTTTGTCTACAACATATGCATAATACAGCTCAATATTTTCTTTTTCAGCCTTAATTCTTATTGTTTCCAAAGCTTCCTTAACTGTCATATTGTCATAAACAGTAAGAACAAGCGGATTCATGATACCGCCGGCTGTATCTTCGTTATATGTTAAAAGTTCTCTTACATCAGATGAAAATTTTTGAGGTAAATTTTCTAAAAATGCTTCAGATTCATCTTCTTCCATGTTTCCCAAAACGTCAGCCGCATCATCGTGAGGAAGTTTTGACACAAGTCTTGATGCCAAATTTTCATCAATATCACCTAATATTTCTACCTGAAGCTGAGGCGGTAAATACTCTATAACATCAGAAGCAAGTTCTTCGTTAATATTTGTTATACAATTCAGTCTTTCTTCCGGTTTAAGTTCTTGAAAAATGTCCGCAAGGTCAGCTGAGTGATAATTTTCCAATTCTTCTCGCAAAAGATTATTATCACCGTTATCTATTAATTCTCTTATTCTGTCTATTGTATTTTCTATATTAAGCATTTAAACCTCTGTTATAGACTAAATTTGTTTATCTGTAATTTGTAAATTGAAGAGGTACATCATACTTATCTTCATTTTTCCTTAAAAGTCCGATAACTTCCTGCAAATCATCTTTGCTTTTTCCGCTTACTCTTATTTGTTCACCTTGTATTGAAGCTTGAACTTTTAATTTTGACTCTTTTATATCTGCAGTAATCTTTTTTGCAAGCTCTTGTGTAAGACCTTTTTTAAGATTAAATAACTGTCTTACATTACCTCCTAAGGCATTTTCCATAGGTTGAGGATCCAAAATTTTTATACTCAAACCTCGTTTTACAAGTTTTGTTTGAAGAATATCATATATATTTCTCAATTTCATTTCATCGCTTGTCGTAATAGTTATTGATTTATCACCTTCCAAATTTATATCGGAATTTGAATTTTTCAAATCAAATCTGGACAACAAATCTCTCTTAACTTGATCAACAGCGTTAACAAGTTCTTGTTTATCAAATTCAGATACCACATCAAAACTGCAATCTTTAGCCATAATTCACTCCTATAATTATTCTATAGGAATATAATATCATGATAATAAAGTTTATAAAATATATTTTAAACTAATATCGGTTTAAAAACCAAAAAATCTTGCCACTTTTTGACCTAATGAAATCAATGGAGGTTCAGGCGGAAGAGGCATTGTACGAATATGACACTCCGGTATTTTCGGTCCGGGTACAAAACAGTCTTCGCAACCGTATTCCTCTTTAAAATGATGCCAATAGTTGCTGCCTTCAGAAGAAGATGATGATGATGCACCACCATTCATTCCCATCATACCGCCCATAGGCATCATTCCCATACCGCCCATCATACCGTATCCCATTCCGGAATTAAAATCTAACATAATTACACCTTTTTTGTTACTACACATGTATATAAAGTCTTTTCGGATTGAAAAATTGCCTTTTTGTAACAAATGTTTACATTATAAAGTTAATATTGTCATATTTGCCATTCTATAAAAATAAAAAAGGTAATAACTTTTGTTATTACCCTCTTTATGGTGTCGGAGATGGGACTCGAACCCACAAGATGTTACTCACATGAACCTGAATCATGCGCGTCTACCAATTTCGCCACTCCGACATATATTGTAAACGGCTGTTTTTGCGGAGTTTAACTCCGACATATTCATGATTCTATCTTAAAAAAAATAAAAATAAAAGTGGTTTTTATTTAAAATAAGTTTTAATAATCCTTATTTTATTGCATTTTTCTAAACAAATTATTCCTCCAAATAAGTTTTATATTCGTTTATACATTCCATATTACGAAGTTTTTTTATCGCAATATTTTCCAGTTGTCTTATTCTTTCTTTTGAAAACCCTAAAGAATTTCCGATTTGTTCAAGAGTTTTTGGTGTTTCGTCTTCTATACCAAATCTTCGTTTTAATATTTCTTGTTCTCTTTTATCAAGTTTTCCTATTAAATGTATTATATCTTTTTCTTTTAATTTTTTTTGGGTATTATTTTCCGGTGAACAATAGGTTTCATCCGCAATATAATCTTGAATACACAAATCGTCTGTTACAAATGTTTCCAAACTTACGGGCTCTGTTTTTAGTGCGCAGCGAATTTCTGTTATACGTTTTTTATCAAATCCTGATATTTTAGATATTGTTTCATCATTATTTTCCATATCTTCATCACATTCAGCTATTGCACAAGCTTTTTTGTATTTTCTTATTTTTTCAAGCATATGAACCGGTATTCTTATTGTTCTTGAATGATTTGATATTGCTCTGATTATCGTTTGTTTTATCCACCATGTTGCATATGTTGAAAATTTAAAATTCTTTTTGTAATCAAATTTTTCTGCTGCTTTTATAAGTCCAAGAGAACCTTCTTGAACTAAATCCATAAAAAGAACTCCTTGACCTATATATTTTTTTGCAATACTCACTACAAGTCTTAAGTTTGCTTGCACAAGTTCTTTTTTTGCTTTTTCTTTTTCGTATTCATTTCCTTCACGAATTTTTTTTCCGAGTTCAAATTCTTCTTCTTTTGTAAGCATTTTTTTTCTGCCGATTTCTTTAAGATACATTTGTAAAATATCATCATTGTTTACTATTGTACTAAATGTTTTGACTTGATTTTCTTTTTCTTCATCACTTAAATCAATATATTCCGCACAGTTTAGCGCATTTGTAATCATCATCTCTCTCCTTCCGTTCTATTCTCATGAATAAAGACGATATTTTTTTAAAAAAGTTCCGTTTTTATTTTTTTTATTGTCAATAACTTTTGTTTTTTAGTAGAAAAGTTGTAAAATATTGTAGAAAAGTTTTGTTGTTTTGAACATGTTTGAACATCTATTTTTTATTTTTTTTATTTTT
>CAJOPY010000029.1 GCA_905236505.1 Candidatus Gastranaerophilales bacterium | reverse complement strand
GTTACATTTGGTTACATTGCGTTACATTTGTAATATTTCTTAATGTTTTTGGAATAAATGTATTATCATTTCGTATCAGAAATTGTAAATTCGTTGTCTTTTGTTTGCTCACCCACCTTAATCCTCCCTCTAGAGGGAGGAGAGCCTCTCTTCCTCATAAGGATGAGAGGCTCTTTAACTTATCCGCTTTAATTGGGGTTTGGGGCATAACGCAATGAGCAAGGTCTTTATGTTTCCCAAGCACAAAACATAGCTTGAAATATTCCCACAGAACTTTTCATACAAAATCTCTTAAAAGAGTTTATACCGTTTGCTTCCAAAAGAGCATTAAAAACTTCTGAGGAAAAAACTCTGTCATTATCTATATAACTGTGATTTTCACACAAAACATCATGAATAAGAGCCGGTATCAAAAAACGATTATCAGTGTTAGATCCAATTACACGCCAAAAAAGACGGGGTATTGAAGCCCCGTCATAACAATAACCTTTTGGAATAGTAAAATCATATTTTTTATTTTTTTTGTAATCCAAAAGTTGTACCTTTAGTTCCTTTTTACAAATAAACGGATATTTTTCCACTGATTTTTTTTCATCTTTTGTCATGGATGGTATGTAGTATCTTATTCCGACGTGAGGAATATCATCAAAAAATACTCCTACTCTTTTATTTGAATAAAAATGGTACACTCTATAATTCCTCCGAAATATCTTCTCCGTTTGCTTTTCTGAATATATAATCAATTTGCTTAGGAGTTACATTTAGTTCAGCCCCCATTAAATCCAAAAGCGGATTTTGTCGTTGTAATTCTACACACAAATCCCATTCCATTTGAGCCTGTTCATTTGTAGAAATTAACTCCTTAAGCTGTGAATAACTAATACCAAATTCCTTTAAATATAAAGCAAAAACTCGTTTGGTAATCTTTAAATCACCAATTCTGTCTTTTTCTTTTTTTGACTCTTTTTCTTCATAATTCGGATCCATTACCGGATATGGAATAGTAATCGTTGTATGAATATATTTTGGTTCTACCGGTACGCTTTCACCATCTGATATTTCATATTCTGAATTAACCTCCATACCTTCTTCATTCGGAATATCAATCTCTATTTCTTTTTCACCCATGATTTCATTTGGTTCCAACGCAAACAAAAACATTTCCGTATCCTCAATCTTCAAACCTTTATTATGATTGTATTCTACTATGAAATCCATTTTTTCCTTTTCTGTTAAAGTTACTGTTTTTTTTAATTCGTATGACATTTTATTCTCCTTTCTTTAATTTACATATCCAAATGCAACCCACTGGCAAGATACACCTGCTGCAAGCCCCGAATAAACAACGGCTTCGGACGTTGAATACGGATAAAACCTGCAATTTGATTGCACATTTGTGTTTGCAGTGCTTGCTCTTTCTGTTACATGTCCTTGATAATTTGTATCGCTATAAGTTTTCAGCAGTGTTATCGTTGTTTGAGATGTTGTTGCGCTGACAACACCGCCTTGTTCACACCAACCGTCAGAATAAACACGATACCAAGATGTTCCGTTTCTATAAACTTCCGTAACGTACGGGAATTGTGCATTACTGCCATCTACATTTACTCTAGTCATTATGCCGGTATTTAATTGGTCCAGAAGTGTCATTCCCTGATTGACAACATCTGTCATTCCGGTCCAAGTTGAAGTATTTCCCACTACCATATAAATATATAAGCCGTTTGAAGAATTGGTAATATCCGCAACAAGCCCTGAATATAAAGCATTTTCAGACACTCCAACACTAATCCCCGTTAAATAATTAGAAACACCGCCGGCAGAAGGTAAACTTACTCCGGTATAATTCGTTGATATACCAAGTCCTCCGTAATTTATCGTTCCTTGATATCCGTTCCAAAGAGTAAGTTCTTCCACTCCGTCAGTAAGTCCCAATACATGTCCGTTTCCGATTACAGGTTGTTCTCCGTCTTTTATGTATTTTGTGAGATAATTATCTCTCGGGAGAAAAATTCTTTCTTCAGACAAATCAACCCCGTAATACCAAGCACTGTCAGAAGAGTTATAAATATTATCTATATAGGATTTGTTTGCTATATTATAATATTTGTGTCCGTTTTGATTTGTGAGTATACAGGTTATCGGACTATATACGTATTCTCCGTTAATTTTTACGGAACATTCACTTATATCCATACTTCCGTTTGCAAAGTTCCAGCCTAACTTAAGGTCTTGCCCTGCAGTATTAAAAGATGTTGAATTGTCAATTGCACTGCCGGCAAAAACCCATTCACCGTAATTTTCTCTGTAATAAGCTGAAAATGCTCCTTCAGTTGTATGTTTAAGTTTTACCTGATAAGTTTTTCCTGCTGTGTAAGGAATATTACAACGCAAAATATCAATATACTGCGGAACTTGAATTAAAATGAGCATATTACCGTCATTTTTAAACCCTACATTTAAACCGTTAGAATTTGAGCCGACTTGGAGAGAAAAAACCGCACTTCTGGCAGCTATACTATTCACGGTATAAGCAGGAGTGATAACCTCCCAATTATCTTCATATGTAAGAACAAATGAAGGTGAGTGTGATAGATATGAAGAACCACCGGCATTTGTAATTATGTTTCCGTTTACAGTCGGGTTTCCTGCTACAGTATAATTTGTATCTAATACGTTAACTGAATTGTTTGAAGCTTCATATTCTTCCAAGCACTTATTATAAAAATCCGGATATCCGTAATAAGAGCCGGCCAAAGCTTCTTTATATACATATGTTCCCAATCGCGCAAAGCCTTTTGTTTCTTCATAGCTTAAAATGTGGTCTTTTTTCACAACATCAAATAATTGCAACCCTCTATTTTCTTGCCCCGCAGTTATTACACCGTTTTCGTCAACAGTAATCGTTTCACCATCTGGCTTTACGAGTCCCATTGATAACGTTGTAGCTGCAGAAGGCAGAGATGATGACGTAATAAATCCGCTGTCATTTGTTAAATCACTGGTTTTTACAGGTATCGCAGAATTATTTGCTTTTGAATTTAAAACATTTTGCAAATCTGTTTGAGAACTAATAGTTCCTGTTATACTGCCCCAAACAGCCGGCTTGGTATTTGATATTGTATTTCCTGAGATTTTTATGCCATTTCCGGCCGTAAGTTTGTCCTGCTTTGAGTTTAAACTTGAAAGTGAAACATCTGCAGAAAGTAAACCGTCCTCTGTTATAGATAAGTTATTTCCTACAATAACCCCGCCAACTCTTTGAGATGTTGCTTTTACCATATTCTCTGAAATAGCCGTTTCAACTTGTTCTGCGTATTGTTCAGCCATTTCTGCCTGATATTGTGCAGAATTAAGCGCACTTTGACAATCATTTTTACATTCTGCACAATCTTCGGAATATGTTTTAGACATTTGTGCATAATATTTAGAGCTGTACTCACTTCCGTCAACAGAACCGTCTGTTTTTATTGCCCAATCCTTTGCCAAACCGGCTGCAATCACATCTGTATTGTTATACGCACTGGTGTTACCGCAAGTTCCTACGGAACTTGCGGTAATACTATTATTTATATTTTGTTCTCTTACTTTTGCCATATCTAAATACCCTCAACTTTCTTCGGATAAACCGTAATGGTATTAATACTGCCGATGTCGTTTTCTCCGAGTATAAGAGTATCTTCCAAATCGGATTCAGAATCACAAATTTTGATTCCGTAATAATAAACAGCACAATTCTCATTTTTCCCCACCGTCAATAAATCTGTAAAGTCACCTGTTATATAAAAAACAACACTTGCATAATTATTACTTGAAACATATATTTCATCACCGACTGGTTTTCTGTTTTTATCTTGCACCGCAAAATATACTGTATAATTTTTATCCGTACTTATACCATCTATAACAAGTTGTCCGCTGTCACCTTGCACAAGTGATATATTACCGTTTTTATCTACTTGAAATGCCATTTTTCTCCTTTCTGAATTTTCATCTGTAAATTATTGTATTTTCTATATACCGTAAGCAAACCAATGTCTGCCGCCAAAGGCTATGTTTATAGTTAGACCGCTTGCGGTTTTATTTGAATATGCACCCGCATCGTTACTCCTGTTCCAATTTGCACCGGAATCATACATTACAGACTCAATACTTGTTATTTGTATGTGATAATTTGTGTTACTAAAATTTTTCAAAAAAGTTATTTGCTGACTTGCGGTTGCAGTTTGGTTTGTTGGAGTTGCTCCGCCCTGTTCCAGCCATATTCTTGTAGTTTTTTCTTTATCGCTAAAGTATTCACGATACCAAGAACTTCCGTTTATATATGTTGTCACGTATAAACCGTTTTCCGAAAGAATTGACTCCATATTACTTTCAGCTTCCGCAATATCTGCTTGTAAATTATCATTTAACGTTGTTATTGAAGAATTTATACTTGCTATACTTGAATTTAAACTCGCATTGCCGGATATCATCGTCTGAGATAACGAAGAGATACGATTGTCTAAATATTCATAATTTCCGTTTATAACATCAGATGAAGCTAATGCCCCGTATTCTATCCTTGTTAACGCCATTTTGATTAACTCCTTTCATTTATTAATGTGTCATAAATCTTATCTACCTTTTTGTATATATCCGCTAATTGTTCTTTTAAAATTCCGAATTCTGTTTTTGTTATATAAGCTTGTGAAATCTCTGAAAGAATTTCTCTGTGAGTTTGTTCAAGCTTAGCCGGAGTAACAAAAAGGTTATATTGAAAAATGAGTGCTACTCCGACCATAAAAACCGGAGCGTATTTGTATAAAAAATCTTTATCCATATTAATATCACCTCTTTGAACCGTAATAAGAACTGATTGCAGTATTAATAATTGAAGTCAAATTTGAAAGCCAATCTGAACCTGATGTTACTTCGGTTGTTTTTGTTGCATTTCCGGAACTTGTTTGCAATGATTTGTTCTGCATATCAGATATTACGTTATACCCGTCCATATAGTATTTAAGCAAGTTATTCAACATGCCGGCCGAATTATCTTGAGCTTGTGACAACAAATCAGAAATATAATTTTCAATAGAAGATGTATTTTTATCTGACAGATTTTTATATAAATCTGTCGCTTGCGAAGAACGTATCATATTTCTTCTGGAAAGCGGATTTATAATATTATTTTCCAAATCGCTTTTTGTTTGTTTATTTAATGTTTTTGTAAAAGCATTAAGTTTTGCTTGATTTGCTTCGGAATTAATATTCGGATTTAAATAGTTGTCTAAAAGAGAATCTATATTTTTATTAACAAAATTATATACACTATTTAAAGCCGTACCGTCTTGAAAACCGGAGATTGTTCCGCTGTTATTTGTTCTTGCATATGCATACGGATTTGTTGTTGTGGTATCACCGTAAACCGTTTGTGATGTTGTTTTTTGTGATTTTTTACCCATAATTTTTCCTTTCTTTTTAAACTGTTTTTACTTTAATTTTTTCAAATTCTATATTTTTTATACAAAAATCATCTCCTATGTTTTTAGTCAAAAATGTTATTTGAAGCGTCTTAAAAAACGAAACAGCAAGACTTTTCACAGCATTTATATTTTTTATAGGAAAATATGAACTGTCCCAATGACTGACATCAAAATACATAAAGTTTTTTAGTGTTTTTGCTTTGATATACTTTTGTTTAGAAGTTGTTGAATCATAGTTTTTAAGATATTCCACATAAAAACTGTTTGAATAGTTCATATCTAATGTAACTTTGGGAGGATACGGCACAACTTTTAAACTGTTTTCTCTTCCCAAATTAAGAGGTGTACATTTGTAAAAAGCTTCAATAAATTCACCGTTAAAAGTATCTGATACATACTCTTCATAAATCTTTTTACCCGCAGAATAAAGAATTCCGCCTATTACACAAAAACAATTTATTTTCTGTGATTTACGCTTGACCCAAGCTCTTCTTAAATAATCATATATAAGAATTGTTGAATACTCTGAGTTTGGACCTTCTCCGACTCCGGGCAGCAAAAACCAAACTTCATTTCTGTCAGACGTAACAACAGAAAGCATTTTAATATTTTGAACTTCCGATACCGGAACCTCAAATAACTCTTCCTGCAAATCTGTTGCAATATTATCACCTAAAGTCTTATCCCCGTTTACAACTTGACGGAAACAAAAAACTCCTTTTTTGGTATCATCGTAAAAATATAATTCGGTTCCGTGAAATACGATTGAATTATATCCCGCACAACCTCCCGGAGAATCCATAGTTTTTGAAAAAACTCCGTCACTTCCCTCAGTTATAAGACAGGAAGAATTGCTGTGGAATACAGCTAATGTTCCTAAATACGGATAAATTGCGGTTATGTTTTTTACAAATTCAATATAACCGGCAGATGTAACTATCTCCGCATCCGATGTTGAAAAATCATAAATATCTTCCTGAACCGAATACCAGAGAATGTGTCCGGAAAAAATCCAAAGTCTGCCTGAAAAAACCGCTACACCCAATCCTTTTACATCTCTTCCGTCTGAATCCTGCAGATTCATCATCTTTACTTCATCCAATGTTTGACCTGTATAATGATTTAGTTCAATTGTTAAAAGTTCCTCTGAATTTGAAAAAACAAACAAGTCCGACCAACCTTGAGATACATCACAGCCGCACGATTTACCCGTAACAGTCAATCCTGTAACCTTTGCGGTTAAAGTGCCTGCAGAGGGTGAAAACAAATATATTTTTCCCTCCTCTTCATTTTCCGTGTGAACAAAAAAGTACGTATTTTGCTGCTGCACACTTTCAAAAATATTAATAACACGCTCGTCATTGGGAATACTGTTACACACAGAAACATTCCCTTTTGCAGTCCTTATTCCGACACCTGAATTCACTTCTGTTGCATACAATTCAACATTTTGAATATCAGATGCGGTAATTACGGATGAGGAATAAACTGACGAGCTTCTGTTTATTCCTGAAAAATTGCTGCAAATTAAATTAGTTCTTTGCATTGAACCTCCTTTCGCTGCTATAAAGTAAATACAAAAAAGTGAGTGAACTATTTTAATTCACATCACTTACAAATAAAATTAAAATTTCTTATATATTAAATAAGTTAAAACTCAACTAATACCCGTGCTTAAAACACGTTCTTATATAACCGTCCACTTTTGTACCGTCATCACGGGTATAACCGCTTACAGGATAGCTTCCTGAACATTCGGAATTGTCACTGTGAGAATACATACCCGGCATATGCATAATATGTCTGCCATACTTTTTGTATTCCGCAACCTCTATCCTTGCACGTTCTT
Source organism: Candidatus Gastranaerophilales bacterium (assembly GCA_905236505.1). Taxonomy (GTDB): domain Bacteria; phylum Cyanobacteriota; class Vampirovibrionia; order Gastranaerophilales; family Gastranaerophilaceae; genus CAG-196. Next base: position 2,375 of record CAJOPY010000029.1, on the reverse strand, counting down.
CTCGCTCGTATTGACTTTGCAAATACGGAGCATAAGCTTCTTCCCGTTCATACAAACTACCCATATTTTCTAAATAATGAGGGTTTTTAAATATATCTTTTGATTTTAAAGTATAACATTTACCTATATGGTTTTGCGCATTAATTAGAGTTATCGGATCATGTTTATTGCAATAATTAGTAATTTTCTCTTCTTTATAATTTAAAATATTGTCTGGCAATAAATTTTTAACTCCATAAGCATTAAAAGTTACAGCATTAGCATTTCTTAATGCACCAACAATTTGTGCCAAGCTTCCACCTAAAGAAAAACCTACAACAGATATCGTCATATGATTTTCACTACAGAATTTAGCAACCATGTCATACACTTCTATAGCATTTTTTGCTTGTGACGGCATATGTCCTAATGCCATTGATTTATTACTATCCAACCAATCTTGTTTGTCATCAGAACTTCTATAAACAATAATCATTTCTTGATCTTTTTGATATATACACGCACAAAAGCCATTCTCATCATCTATAATATCCCAAAGATTATAACCTACCGGAACAGAAGATGTAGGCTTTTTCTTACTCGCCTTACACAATTCTTTGTACTCTTCATGTTTTTTAATTTGTTCAAATGTTGTCATTTAAATCTCCTTTCTTTTTTATTGCGTCAATTATATTAATTTGTTAATATTTAGTTATGAAAATGGTTAATTTTTGTAATTATGTAATAAATAGATACAGCTATTTATCAATTTTTTTAATGGCAATGATTGTTGTAATCACTTGCATTTTATGTATAGCTTATGTAGTAGTACCACATTCCGGAGGAGAATCAAGAACAACTGTATTTTTATTCCTAATATCATATTTTCCTGCAATATTCATTCCGGTGATGATTGCACTAACTGTTTTTATTTTTAAGTTTTTAGAAAAAAAAGAAAATAAAAATTCAAATTTGCTAATTAAAAACACAATATTAAAAGATATTCCTGCTATTAGAATTACATTCTTTTTTCTGTTTATATTGTCAATTATTTTTTTGTTTTTCTTTTTAATTTATACAATATGGTCACTAATGCAACCATATAATAATTACCTAAGATTTCTATTTTTTTGTATAACCATTCCTATTTTAATTTTCATAACTATAATTTATCTTTTCGTTTGTAAAAAGTTTTTACAGAACTGAACCTTCTTTAGCTGTTTTGAGTAAATACAAAAAAGTGAGTGACTTCTTTTAATTTAGATCACTTACAAATTTCTTATTTGATAAATAAACGTATAAAAAGTTCTAGGTTGCATTAGGAAGTGAAAATTTGGTATTCTTCATGTTTTTTAGTTTGTAAATAATTCATAATATTTTCCTCCTTTTTCTTGTATTACATCGGTTTTTTATTAAAATTGTAATTATGAATATTAGAAATTATTTAAATAAATACAGTTTTAATTTTTTTGCCAATATTTGTTGGTTATTATTATTTATATTGGTAATAATGGCTTTTGCCTCAATAATATGCATTAGAATAGATTCCGGATATATACAAGTACTATTTTGGTATATAGCATTTTTCTTTCCAACTGTTGTTTTTCCGGTAACATTAACTATATTTATTTGTATATATAAGTTTTTATCAGCAAAAGAACTTTCGCAGAATAATTTTAGAATTAAAAATAAATTTGTTACAGATAGTACGTTTTATTTAATTTTCACATTAGTGTCACTAATTTTAACATTTTTGTTAATTTTAACCTTTGTTTGTGTAAATACATATATAATATTTTTAAATACATCATTATTTTATGTTTTCTTGTATGCCGGTATCCCGTTAATGATAGTTATAACTATAATTTATCATTTTATCCGTAAGAAGTTTTTACAGAACTGATTCTCAATTTAAAAATTAACTTTTATTACGAATTTTCTGTTTTTTAAAATTCAATTTTACATTTCTTAACATTTCGGACTAAAAAAGGCAATTTTTTATCTCAGAAATACTTTATATATACATAAGAGATATTCAGGAGATAAGAAAGATGTTATTCACCACTCAAACTATTACAAATGAAGAACTCAATTCTATAAATAACTTCTTTGAAGCTTTTGAAAAAGAACCGGAAGTTGTTTCTCCTGAAGCAGCAGAACAAGAAACTACAGTTTCAAAGTACATTACATCTCTTGCTAACGGATGTTATGCAAAATCTGTTGAAGCTATTGCTAACACTAATACCTCAAATAAAGTTGTAAGAAGAAGAAATCTTCAACAAGTTATGAGAGAATCTTTCTTCTACGGTGCTAACAGATTCGGTAACAACTTTATTGCTTAACAGAGCCGCATACAAAAATTTTATAAAATTACATAAATTACTCTCTTATATAAT
>CAJOPY010000028.1 GCA_905236505.1 Candidatus Gastranaerophilales bacterium | reverse complement strand
CTTACGTTACTTCCAAAAATGCAATTATAAACTGCGTTTTTTCTCATAACATTGCAACAAAATACATAAAATGTTGCATTATATAAACAAAAATAAGGCGCTTGCTTGAAAGCAAGCGCCTTATTTTTGTTTATTTTAACTTACTAAACAGCTAATTTTATTGCTTTTTCTGCTCTGTATAAGCTTGTTTCTTTTCCTAATATTTCTAATATTCCAACCATATCCGCACCGCAAGTTCTACCTGTTATTGCTGCACGTACTGCCCACATTGTTACTTTCGGTTTTATTCCGTCTTTTTCTTTCCAATATGCACGAAATTCAGCTAACTTTTCATGGAGATTTTCTTCTGTCCATTCCCAAGCTTTTGCTTTTTCTAAAAAGTCAACAAGAACTTTTTGTGCAACATCAGTATCCAATGTTCCGGTTTGAGTTTCCGGCTCTATTTCTACATCTTTTCCAAAGAAATACGGAACAGCATCCGTAATATCAGAAAGAAGAGTAAGCGGCTCTCTTGTTATTTCAACCATTTTTGTATATTGTTCGTCTGTCAAAGATGACAAATCATATTTTGTTAGGTACGGTTTTAATCTTTCCTTAAGCTCTTCTATCGGAAGCATTTTTATATAATGACTGTTCATCCATTTAAGTTTATCATATTCAAAAATAGAATTTGAAGATGATATTTCGCCGATTCTGAAATCTTGAGCGATTTCATCAACAGTTTTTATTTCTTGACCGTCAGACGGTGACCAACCTAATAAAGCTACAAAGTTTATGAGTGCATCAGTTAAATATCCTTCTTTTACAAAGTCTGAAACTGCTGTAGCTCCGTGTCTTTTAGACAATTTACTTCTATCCGGTGCAAGTATCATACCCAAATGTCCAAATCTTGGAACTTCAAAGCCTAATGCTTCAAAGATAAGAATTTGTTTATAAGTATTTGAAATATGGTCTTCACCCCTGATTACATGTGATATTTTCATAAGAGCATCATCTATTACAACTGCAAAATTATACGTAGGTGCGCCGTTTGATTTCATTATAACAAAGTCACCTATCAAATTTGTATCAACATGCAGTTTACCTTTTACCAAATCATCAAATTCAAGTATTGTAGAACTATGAAAAGCTTTTTGAGCTTTTGCTATATTAAATCTTATAGCAGGCTTTCTGCCTTCTGCTCTTAACTTCGCTTTTTCTTCTTCTGAAAGATTTTCGCATTTTTTAGAATATACATAAGCTTTCTTTGCCGCAGTTGCTTCTTCTTTTTCCGCTTCCAGTTCTTCCGGTGTGCAGAAACATTCATATGCAAATCCTGAATCAAGAAGTTGTTGAACATATTTAGGATAAATATCAAATCTTTGTGATTGTGTATAAGGACCGTAATTGCCGCCTACATCAGGACCTTCGTCCCAATTTAGTCCCAATGCTTTAAGTGAATCAAAAATATTATCAACATATTCTTGAGAAGTTCTCTCTGCATCAGTATCTTCTATTCTTAAAACAAACTTTCCGTTATTTTTCTTTGCAAACAAATAATTAAATAAGGCCGTCCTTGCAGTACCGATATGTAAATTACCGCTTGGAGAAGGCGCAATTCTGACTCTGACTTCTGACATATTTATATTCCTTCCTTCTTGTTATAAATTACTTTATTATTATCTCACAAAAAAAGATAATAGAGTATGTATTGAAGAGTTTACAAGAAAATTATATAATTTTGCAAAACATAAACTACCATTTTAATCATAATGGCTTTGTTTCAAAATTTAAAAATAAATAAGTTCTTAAAAAGAATTAACGTCCTCTTGCTTTTCCTAAAAGTATTTTTCCTGTAAATAACATAAAAATAGCAAGTTCCCATAGGATATGACGGTGTTTTATGTAATATAAATCATATCCTACTCTTTCTTCAGCAGTCGGTTCGTTTACATTTACCTGCTGCCAGCCGCACCAACCCGGACGAACCCAGTTTCTGCATTCCCAAAAAGGAATGCTTTCTTTGTTTTCATAATAAACTTCTTCTCGTACGGGACGAGGACCCACTATACTCATATCACCTTTTAAAACGTTTAACATTTGAGGAAGCTCGTCTATATGATATTTTCTTAAAATCTTACAAAACGGAATCATTCTCTTATCGTCAGCGCTGACTTCAGTTACATCATCATCAAAATTATCATCTACTTTATCCTGATACATTATTCTGAATTTAATCATTTTAAAAGGTTTACCAAATTTACCGATTCTTGTTTGAGTAAAAAAGACCGGACCTAAATCTGATAATTTTATTCCGATTGCTGCAATTAGCGAAATTGGAGATGTTATAACAATTATTGCAACTGATGCAATAATATCGCATATTCGTTTTAAATAAGCATAAAGCAGCGCTTTCTTTCTTACGCAATCATAAAACAGCCAATTTACCGACATTTTAGAAACAAGGAATTTATGAGTGATTTTTTCATAAAATCTATACATTCGCCAAACTTTGACACCTAAAGGGATTCCCTTAACCAAATCTGTTAAAATATCCGAATCCATACGGGATTTTACCGCAACTATAACCAGCTTTACATTATTATCTTTTATAACCGCTTCCGAATCACAAGTAAGTCCCAATATCTTAATAGAAGAATCCTGATCCTCAATTGTATTCATATTATCATCTAAAAATCCGACAACATTTAGTTTCAATTCAGGACGATTTTTAATTTCTTCCGCAATCAATTTTCCGTCTTGTCCTGCACCAACTATAAGTACATTTTTTTGTCTTTTAAACAATTTCGTCAATAAATAGAATATTCTTGCCGCAACAAGCAGAGTAAATGTAATAATCAAATAACAAGAAACCAAAAATATAATCAAAGGATAATTAACGTAAAACGACATAACTGCAAGAATTACACATAGCACTGACGCAATTTCAAATAATGTATAAAGTTTTTTAAGATTGAATTTATTATCATTATAAAATTGTTTTGTATGCATTAAAGCAAGCGTTATAACAATTGTAAACAAAGTTACACAAAATTTTGCCACACCTGACGGCATATAATGAAAAGAATACAATGCTGATATTAAAACAATCAATGTATCAGCTAAAATAAATTTATTTTTTAAAAAATTGTCCATAGAAAGCTCCTGTTTAAACGCTTAAACCAAATTCATTATATCACATTTTTTTTACTAAACAAACACATAGCAAAAAAAATATTTACGCGTTTTATAAATAAAAAAAGGAGATTATCATGAACTCAACCAACAATCTAAACTACAATACTTCTTTTGGTTCAACTCTTATACCATTTTCAAACAGAGTTCCCGTAAGAAAAATATTAAAAGAACTTGAACCTTCTTTTGAACTTAAAAGTTTTAAAAATGCGGAAGATTGCAAAAAACTTTTAGACTACGGACAAGCAGGTTTATTTTTTGATAAAGAAGGATTAAGAATTCAAGGCAGAGAAAAATCAGCTGACGAATTTATATTTAACAGGCTGAAAGATTTTTCCGGCGCAAAATACATAAATGACGGAATTGCTTTAGAAAATCCAAAAACCGGATTTAATATGATAGCTTAGAACAATATATTTTATAAAAAACGGCAATAGCTTATTTTTGCCGTTTTTTATTAAATTTTGTAACAAAAAAAAATTTTTGTGTTACTTCTCTGCAGAAATGTGGAATTAAAAGTTATGGAAGTTTAATCCAGGAAGTATTGGAAATAATACTTGAAAGGAGTTTCTATGGCTCTTACAATCAACACAAACGTATCTTCTCTTATTGTTCAAAAAAACCTTTCTAAAGCAACAAATCAGCTAAATAATTCCATAGAACGAATGACAACCGGTTATAAAATTAACCATGCTTCAGATAATGCTGCCGGTTATTCAATCGCAAAAAACTGGGAGGCGAAAATAAGTTCGTTAGACGTTGCAGCAGATAATGCCGCAACAGCTTCCGATATGCTGGCAACTCTTGAAGATAACTGCACACTCATATCTTCACACGTACAGCGTGTCCGTGACTTAACAGAACAAGCAGCAAACGGCACATACGGAACCGCTTCTTTAAAAGCTATAGAATCCGAAATAACCGCCAGACTTCAAGAAGTTGACAGAATTGCCGCAAACTGCGAGTTTAACGGTATATACATGATGAACGGTTCTATTCAAGCAGACACTGCTGTACAAGTTGGAACTGAAGGAACACCGTCCAAGAGCCAAATCAATCTAAGCAGAACTCTTTTTGCAAACGGAAATACAGAATCTATATTAGGCGACAGTATTGCAAATATCGCTAAAAAATGTGCAAATTTAGATAATTCCACAACAGCTGCCGGTATGTTAAGCACGGTAGATAATGCAATTAAAGCAATATCTGACAGAGTAACAACCTTAGGTGCAGCTCAAAACAGAATTGAATCTGCAATAGAATCAATCAGTGTTCAATCGGAAAATATTACGTCATCTCTGTCAACACTCAGAGATGCTGATATCGCAGACGAATCTTCAAACTATATTAAGGCGCAAATTCTGCAGCAAGCTTCGGCAACACTTTTGGCAACTGCTAACCAGTCACCAAGTATTGCTCTTAACTTGTTATAGCAGATTTGTTTTTATATATAAACCTTTATATATAAAAGGACGGCTCTTTTTTGAGAGTCGTCTTTTGCTTTTATATAACTAAGCAAGCTTTACTTTTGTTTTTATTAGAGTTAAATTTTTTTTAGAATGAAAAAAAATTTATATCTAAAAATAATTCTTTTACTAATTGGCACGCTTTTTTATTTCTTTGCGAATTTCCAAAGAACAGCCGTTCCCGGTGCAATTTTTGATACATTGATTAATGAACTTTCAGTGTCGGCTCCTTTTGTAACAACATTTGGTGCAATATTTATGTATGTATACGCTTGCAGCCAATTAATAAACGGTGTTCTTGTTGATAAATTCGGCGGATACAGAGTAATGTTCGCCGGAGGAATTATACTGGGAATTGGAGCTATACTGTTTCCGATGAGTTCAAATTTATTTATTATGTATTTATCAAGGGGATTAATAGGGCTCGGAAGCAGTACATTTTATTTAAGCATTATTCGTGAATTAAGAGAAGTGGTTTCGGAAAAGAATTTTGGTATGGCAATATCAGTAATGCTTTTTATCGGCTATACAGGCGGAATTGCAGCAAATGCTCCCTTTGTAATTCTTATGAGACATGCAAGTTGGAGAGAAATACTTTGTGTTATAGGGATAATTATTCTTTTACTGGCTTTTATATTTTTCCTTCTTTCGTTAAAAATTAAACTTCCTGAAGTTAAAAAAAATGTGAAATTAAGAATATTGCCGTTTAGGCTTGTATTGCATAAGCGACACAACAGAAATCTTTTTAGTTTTGCATGCTGTAATTTTGCAATATTTTATACAATTCAAACAGTTATCGGTAAAAAATTTTTAGAAGATTTTTGTTCATTAGAGGTGTCTGAATCCGCTTGGGTATTATCGGCAATGGCAGTTATAGCTGCATTGTTCAATATAGTAAATGCCCTGTTTTGCAGAATAACGCATAATCACAGAGTAAAATTTTTAAAGAATGCTTCTGTTATTACTTTTGGTTGTTTATTAACGCTATGCTTATTATTAATATTCAGTATAAGAACAAAGTACATTGCTTGCATATTTTGCATTTTAGCAGCAAATGCAAGTTTAACATCAATCCTTGTGCCTGTTTTGCACCTTACAAATCGTAAAATGATATCAGGAACTGCCGTAAGCATTATGAATTTCTGCTTTTTTACTATGGTTGGTATTTTAGGTACATTGACAGGATTTCTTTTAAATATTTTCACTCCGATAGCAAAAGAAAATGTTACAGTTTATACTAACAATTCTTATTTACTTGTTTTCGGTCTGTTTTTTATTCTTAGTGTATTTGAGATGTATAAAGCAATGAAACTTTCCGAAAAATATTAAGTCTTAAGTTTATTAAGTATTGCTGAAAGTTGTTTATTATAATAGTCCATACTTTCATTATTAAAAATTGTATAATCAGCTTTTTTAATTTTAATATCTTCACTAACTTGCGCTTTTATTCTCAATATAGCTTCTTCCTCTGTTAAATTATTTCGTTTCATTAGTCTTTTTAATCTTATATTTTCATTAGCCGATATAAAAATAACTTTATCAAAAAGTCCCTCAAATCCGGCTTCATATAAAAGCGGGACGGAGACAAAGATAAGTTTTTCATTTTTATGTTTTTCAAAAACTTCTACAATTTTATTTTTTACTTTCGGATGAATAAATTCTTCAAGTTTTTGTTTTAATTGCGGATTAGAAAATATAAGTTTTCCAAGTTTTTTCCTATCGGGTTTACCTTGTGTAAAAATGTCATATCCGTAAAAATCGGTCATTTCATTTAAAATTTGATGTGAAAAATCATCCGTATCATAAACCGGATATCCCAAGTCTTTAAAAAAAAGTTCAGCCTGTGATTTTCCGGAAGCAATATTACCGACTATTGCAATTTTTAATACCATATTTGCCTTCTTTTATTATAAATTTTCTTTCATCAATTTTTCTAAATATGACTTTAATTGTTTTATCTGCTTTGGTTTAATAACCTTAACTTGTCCCCGTTTCAAGCCTTCTAATGTAATAATTGCATGTTGAATTCGTTTTAAGACTTCAACTTCATATCCCAATTTTGCAAACATTTTTCTTATCTGACGATTTATACCTTGATATAAAACCACTTGTATAACAGAAAAATCATTCGTTAGTTCTACAGGCATAGTTTCTGCATAAGCAATTTTTTTATCTCCGTTATCAGTTACAATTTCTATTCCTTCAGCCATTGATTTTGCATCATTTTCAGTAAATTTTCCGTTAATTCTTACCGAATAAATCTTAGGAACTTTTACTGACGGGTGGGTCATTTGATTAATAAGGTCACCATCATTAGTCAGAATTATTAGTCCGGTTGAATCTTTATCAAGCCTTCCGACAGGTTTTAGAGAACCAAGTTCCGCCGGAATTATATCATATATTGTTTTTCTTCCTTTTTCATCGTCTTTTGTTGTAATATATCCTGCCGGCTTATAAAAACGATAGTATACATTTTGTTGAGGCTTTATGAGTTTATTGTCTATGTAAACTCTGTCTTTTTCACGAACATAATATCCCAGTTCAGTTATTAGTTTATCATTTACACGTACTTTTCCTGATAAAATCAACTCATCTGCACCGCGCCTTGAGCATAAACCTGAAGAAGCTATATATTTATTTAATCTGGGCATATTTCCTCCTAATTCGCCATAGCTTTTTCACATTTAGTTTTAAGTATATCAGGAATTCTGTGATACAACTTACCTTCGTTATTTATGCAAACCACTTCAACTTCTGCTGTTGTATAAATCTTTTCTGTTTTTTTATCTTTTATTACCTGTTTGAAAACTACTGTTATAGGCGTAATTTTAGTTATTTCTGTTTCTGTAATTACTTTGTCATCTAATTTTGCCGAAGCTTTGTATCTTATATTTAAATTAGTAACCGGAATTACTATATCGTTAGCTTTCATCTCCAACAAGTCTAATCCTATTTGTCTGCAAAATTCAACTCTTGCTTGTTCCATAAACCTCAAATACGTTCCGTGCCATACAACACCGTATGAATCCGTATCTGCATAATAAATAGTATGTTCTAATGTGTGTTTCATAATATGTTTATTATATCATGCAAGAATAAAAGGAGAAATATTATGAAATTTTTACACACGATGATACGAGTTAGTGATATTAATTTATCTCTAAAATTCTATACCGAAGTTTTTGATATGATTTTAGACAGAAAAATGAGATTAAGCGATTGTTGGTTGTATTTTTTAAGAGATAAAGAAAATACTTGCGAAATAGAACTAACTTATAATGACGAAACCCCTAAAGAAGGATATAATATCGGAAACGGGTTTGGACATTTTGCTTTTAAAGTAAATTCTATGAATGATTTTTCGGAAAAAATAAAAAAACTGGGATATAAATATCTTTATGAGCCGTTTGATCTAACCGGAGATGGCTCTTGTATAGCTTTTATTCAAGATCCGGACGGATATGAGATTGAACTGATTGAAAGAGTGTAAGCAAATAACCGCTGTATTAGAGTTTTGCGCTGCCGTTATTTTGAAGTTTATTTAATGCTTGCTTTGCTCCTTCATAATTTCTGCACAATTTTACTACAAATTCTATTGCTGCTTTATCTTGTTTAATTGCATCTTTTAGTTTATAAATATCATTTAGCTGTAATTCTTTTGTATCGGCATTTGTAAAAAGATATTTTTTTAAAAGTTCCTGCGATTGCGCATCTATTCCGTATATGTTGTTTTTAAATGCAAACCAGTTATATACGTGATAAATAAAGTAATACTTGTTCAACTCTCCTTCCGATACGATAAACATTTCTTTAGTTCTTAAGGCGAATTTTTTATTTGTTAAGAACGATAAATAAACAGCTTTCAAGCCTGTTGCAGGATATATAAAACCTTCATTTTCTCTTATTGTATTTAATATTTTTCCGGCATCTTTAATATAAATAACATCTGTTCCTGAATTTTTTATATAACCCAATATTTGTTTTGTATCATAATCATAAGTTTTTAATATATTTGTGAGTTCAGCTTCAAATTTATTTTTTTCTTCGTCAGCAAGAGAACTTAAATCCAAAGTGCATCCTTTAGAAAAATGTTTTTTCCTCTTAGAAAAATTTTTTGCTCCTAAAGTTTTTTCTAACCTTTTTCTTAAAAATTTTTCCTGTAAAGTTAGTATTTTGTATATAACATTACGAATTACAGACATAAATTATCCTTCTAAAATATTTTCAACCAACTGTCTTTGAGCATAACACAAATCTTTGGATTTTAGTTCGCCAAATTTAGCAGCTTTATCTGTCGGTATATTTCTCATAATAAAAGCCAGTGTATCTCCGTCACAGCCCTCTGAAGCCCGACATATCTCATTTATGTCTGCAGTTTTTAAAAATTGTGTGGTTGCAATCCAATGTTGTTTCAAACCGCCTTTATAAACTGCAGATACTAAATCATATAACGAATTTTTATTAAATACCTTTTTGGCATCTTCAAACTGCATTGTTTTAAGTGCTATTTGAAGTTCTTCGGATTTTGCTTTTGCTGCCGCATTTTCAGCCTTAACAGGGTTAGTGCATAGAGCGGAATCTTTATTTTCTTCTTTTGGTGAATATATGTTTCTGCTCATTTTTGCTGTTTTTACAGCAACTTCCGCAACTGTATTTTGCGGTTTAAATAATTCTTTTTTGTATTTATCTTCTAAAATTACCTTTATCTCAGCAATTTCATTTGCTTTTTTAGGGTGAGTCTTTATGTAATCATTTACAAATTTTTCATACTCTGACTTTATTTTATTTGAATCACTCAGATTTAATTTGCTTACATGTTCTTTCCAATTATTTAACAATTCAGTTTTTTGCTCAGTTGTTAAATTAGCGTTTAAGGTTGCTCCCTTTCCTACCGCTAACGTCATTTGATTTAAGTGATCTTTTGTCAAATACGGAGCGGAAATTTCACCATTTTCAATTTTTCGTCTGTATTCCGCATTATCTTGTTCAAACTGCCTTAATGAATCATATGACATATATGAAGTGATTGTTTCTGTAGCGTCTCCAAGAGAATTTGCGTCCGGTAATTCACCTCTCGCATTCAATCTTCTCACATTATCCATAAGAACATTATTCGTAAATGCATCAGCTGCCTCAGTTTTTGCTGATTCTTTTAACATTGACATTCCGTATTGAAGATTTGCTCCAAATCTGCGTCCGTTTGCAAACATTACTGCTCTCGGAAGTTCTTTTCCGCCATATATGGCAAGCATATCTCCCATATGCTGCCGTTCTGTAATTTCTCTTCTTTTTTCAAATTTTGCACGTACTCGGGATTTTTCTTCCTCTGTTTTGCAATGACTCAACTCTACTTGCTCTTTTAGGTCAATTTCTTTGCTGTATTCAGAATATAAATCATTTACTCTTTGGTATTTTTCTTCTTCAGAAAGTTTTACAAAATCTTTTCCCAGTGATGCATGAATATTTCCCACCATTTTCCGGTATTGTTTTCTATGTGTTATTAAACCTTCTTCTTTTGCTTCGTATATATTACATGCCGTTGTTGCAACATATTCGTTTGTATTAACATCATCTGATATACCGTTTTGATTTTTTATCTCAATTAAAGAATCAATACTTGAATCAATACATTCCAATACCTTTAATTGATCGTCAAGCGGCATATTTTGAAACTCTTCCCTAGAAAAACCTATTCTTGATAGAATTGCGGCATTAACAAGATCTTTTGATAAGCCTGCGTTTTTGCACTTTTTTTGTATTTCCTGCCCTTTTATGTAAACTTGCACCTTTAGGTTTTCTTGAGAATTATTATCTGTTTTTATTTTCTGATTATTTTGAGTTTTTTTATCAATATTTTTTGGTGCTATATGTTTTGTTTTTTTATTTGTTAAAGTATCAACATTTTGCGGAACTTTCTCCTTGCTTACCAACGGAAGCGTTGGTTTTGGTGAAGTACTCTGTGCGTTTTGTGTAGGTTTTTTGTTATCTTTTGCACCCGTAGAGGTTCTTCTTGCGGAACTTGTCGGAGCAGGTTTATGTTTGCTGTCATCGTTTCCTCCGAATACAGCTCCATATACTCTTTGTCCGAATGATATTGCTCTGTCTAATAAGCCCATAATAATACCTCGTAAATATATAAAGTATTTTATTCACGAGAAATTGACTTTTTATGAATTTTTTTAGTTTAAAAACACCTATAATCCAATTATATTAAGAAAATGTCTGTGTTTACAAAAATTAACATTTGTTTAAAAAAATCTGTTTTTTGGGGGTGTCTAATATTACATTTCTAAGATTTCTTAGAATTTTTTTAACACAAATTTTTCCATTGCGGTAACGAAACCGTTTTCATATACAGTATCCGTAATATAATCGGCACATTTTTTTAACTCTTCTGTTGCATTCCCCATCGCTATTTTTATTCCGCCGGCTTCTAACAGCGCAATATCATTGTTCTGGTCACCTATTGTTAAAATCTCTTCGTCTTTTAAGTTCCATAATTTTTGCAAATATTTAACAGCACAATACTTTGATGCTTCTTTATTTGAAAATTCCAAAAAATAAGGAGTTGATTTAACAATATAAAGCTCCGGAAAAATCTCCTGCAATTCTTTTTCATATTTTGATATACGCTCTTTGTTATTATAATCTATTGCAAGAATTTTATTAATTTTATCTTTATTTATATCCGAAAAATTTTTAACTTTATAATTTGTATGTTGATTGTTGCAATACCGCTGAATTTCATAACAATCGGTTTCTGAATACAATATATCATCATTATACAAATTCAGATGAATTTTTTCATTTTTTGCCCAATCAATTATTTTACAAGCCTCACTACTTGTTAAATATCTCTCATATAAACATTTTTCACCATCTTTTATAAGCCCGCCCTGATAAGAAACTATAGGTGTAGATATATCCAAATCCTTTGCTATAAGAGAAGCAGCAGCATTCATTCTGCCTGTTACAAGAACCAGAATTACCCCCCTTTGTTTAAGCTCATTTATACAACTTCTGACTTCTTTTGTAAATTCACCCTCAGGAATAAGAATGGTTCCGTCAATATCAGTTGCGACAAGTTTTATCATTTAATAAACTCCCTTTGTAACGAAACTTTATTTATTTTTGAAGAATAAAATTCTTGAAAAGAATCATCCAAAATTGCTCTTCTGCAATCTTTTGCAAAATCAATAAGAAATTTAATATTATGTATAGACATCAAAGCTTGTCCTGTACCTTCTTCACATTTGTATAAATGTCTTAAATACGCTCTGGTATGATTTTTGCAGCAATAACAATCACAATTTTCATCTAAAGGACGAAAATCTTCTTTGTACTCCGCATTTTTAATTTGTTTTTTACCCTCTGATGTAAAGAAAGAACCATGTCTTGCATTTCTTGTCGGAAGCACACAGTCAAACATATCTACTCCGCGCATAATTCCGTCTAAAAGATCTTCCGGAGTCCCTACTCCCATTAGGTATCGCGGTTTATTTACAGGTAAAAGCGGAGCTGTTAATTCAACAAACTTATTCATTGTTTCTTTGTCTTCTCCGACACTTAACCCGCCTATCGCATATCCCACTGAATCAATAGAAGATACAAAAGCTGCACTCTCTTTTCTTAAATCTTCATAAAAAGCACCTTGACATATCGGAAATAGAGCTTGATTTTCGTTATTTTTTGCTTTTACGCACCGTTCAAGCCATCTGTGAGTGCGTTCCATTGCTTCTTTTGCTGTGTTATAATCGCAGCCGAACGGTGCACACCAATCAAATGCCATTATAATATCCGCACCTATAGATTGCTGTATTTCCATAGATATTTCAGGACTTATAAAATGCTTTTTTCCGTCTTTTGGGTCCCGAAACTCAACGCCCTCTTCCGTTATTTTTCTTAAATGTGCTAATGAGAAAACTTGAAAACCACCGGAATCAGTAAGTATTGGTTTTTCCCAATTCATCCAATTATGAATTCCCCCTGCTTTTTCTATTAATTTATGACCGGCTCTTAAATACAAATGATAAGAATTTGCAAGTATTATTTGAGCTCCCGTTTCATACAAATTGTTATTTGTAAGCAGTTTTACCGTAGAATTGGTTCCTACAGGCATGAAAATCGGTGTCTCTATATCGCCGTGAGGAGTATGTAAAATACCTGCACGAGCACCTGTTTTTGAATCTGTGTGGATAAGTTCATAGCTAAAGTTTTCTGCTTTTAACTTTCCGTTTTCCATTTACTAAATTCCCTGTTGATTGTATCTTTCTTCATCGTATGCAATAAGTTCAGACATAGACTGCCAATTGTCATATATTTCTTCCGGTTTAAAGTATATACCGATTTCTCTTTCTGCACTTGCAACAGAATCAGATGCATGAACTACATTATATTCCATAATTTGTGCAAAATCCGCACGAATTGTTCCAACATCTGCATTTAAAGGATTAGTTGCACCAACGGTGTGCCTTACACTTTCAACCGCATTATACCCTTGAATTACCATAGCAACAACAGGAGCGCTTGTTATATAGTACAAAAGTCTTTTATAAAAAGGTTTTCCTTCGTGTTCTGCATAATGTTTTGCTGCAAGTTCCGGAGTTACCTGCAAAAGTTTCATTGCTACTATTTTAAACCCTTTTTTTTCAAATCTTTGAATAATTTCACCAATTAAACCCCTTTTTACACCGTCAGGCTTAATTGCAACAAACGTTCTTTCTTCTGCTTTCATAATCTCTCCTTCCGCAAAATACTACTTTATAACTCTATTAGAGCATAAATAGGAGTATTTGTAAACGCGTTTTCTAATTTTTAGAAAAATATATAGTTTAAATTGATTATAATTTTTACAAAAACTGCAAATTTGGTATTTTTTTACATTACTTTTTATAATGTACACTTGAAAAATCAGAAAAAGGTCTTATAATGATAATGTGAAGGAGTTAATGTGTATGAATTTTTACGCTATTCCATCGTTTAGAGCAGAAAAACAAGCTTTAATAAAGAAAAATTATACGGAAATATACGCGCACGAAGCCGCCCATAAACGAGCAGGAGGTTCCCTGGCAGGCCCTATAGTAATAGAAAAAAATTCTGAAGGAATACCTGTCAGCGGACACGTTTCAATAAAGATGCCAACTCTTAACAAAAATAATCCCCAAGCAACAATTTCTCAAGCGGAAACTGTTATAAATTCCGCAATGGCGCCGGCTGATCCTTCCGCTCAAGATTACAAAGTCGCTGCTCAAGCAAAAACAATAAAAAATGAAGCAATTAACTATAAAAATAAAAAAAGGTTAGATTATTATGCTTAAACTTATTTATGAAATATTTTGTTTTTTTAACAAACGTTTAGTTACGGTTGAGGTTACTGATCTGATAACAGCTTCAGACCGATAACTCCGCATATTATCAGAAAAATGCATACAAGCCTTGAAATGTGAGCGGGTTCCTTAAAGAAAATTATTCCTATTATGGCAGTGCCGATTGAACCGATTCCCGTCTATATTGCATATCCTGTTCCAAGCGGGATATTTTTAAGTGCTAAAGCCAAAAAATAAAAACTTGCTATCATACCGAATACTGTGAGTAAACTCGGTATAAAATTTGTAAATCCGTCCGATATTTTGAGTCCGACAGCCCAAAATATCTCAAAAAAACCGGCTATAAATAAATGAACCCAAGACATATTTTCTTTCCCGTATTATACAATCTCTTTGCCTACAATAGGCGCAATTTGTTTGATTTGCTTATATAATAAATCGTATTGCCACGGATATAATGATTGAGCACCGTCACAAACCGCTCTGTCAGGATCATAATGAACTTCTATAATAAGACCGTCACAGCCCGCAGCTACTGCTGCTCTTGACATTGGTTCAACTTTATCTCTCAAGCCTGTTGCATGAGAAGGGTCTATTATTATCGGCAAATGACTCAGTTTTTTTATTACAGGAATTGCTGTTAAATCTAAAGTATTTCTCGTATATTTTTCAAAGGTTCTTATCCCTCGCTCACAAAGTATTACCTGATTATTACCCTCTGACATTATGTATTCTGCAGACATAAGCCATTCTTCATAAGTTGAAGAAAGCCCTCGTTTCAGTATTACCGGCTTATGAGTTTGTCCAACTTCTTTAAGCAGGTTGAAATTTTGCATATTCCTTGCTCCGATTTGAAGGATATCAACGTATTTTTCAAATAGCGGAAGCTGAGAACCTTCCATAATCTCTGATGTAACAGCCATATGATGGTTATCTGCCACACTTCTTATAATTTTCAACCCTTCTTCTCCTAAACCTTGAAATGCATAAGGACTTGTTCTGGGTTTAAAAGCTCCGCCTCTTATAATTTTTACATTAGATTCGGAAAGCTCTTGTGCTGTTTCGTCCATTTGGTCATATGATTCTATTGTGCAAGGTCCGGCAATTAGCCCCGTATATTTATCTCCGAATTTTACTCCGTTAACTTCCACAACAGTATCTTTTCCCTGACTTTGACGTGCAGCCAGTTTATAATTTGTTGAAAGCTTAATTACTTCATCAACTCCGTTTAAAAGTTCAAAATCTCTTAAATCAACTTCTTTTAAACCGATTGCGTGAATTACCGTTCTTGCTTCGCCATGCGAAACTCTTGCTTCAAAACCTTTAGATTCTATAAATAACGCAACTCTTTGTATATCTTTTTCAGTCGCATGACTATTCATTACAACAAGCATTTAAAAAACCTCCGATAATGCTCTTATTATACTATAAATTTTATATATTCTTCTCTTGATACCGTTTTTTGCTCGCCTGTATCCAAATTCTTTACGGATACTTGATTATTTGCAAGTTCATCTTCGCCTATAATCACTGCATATTGTGCAATTTTTGAAGCTTTTTCCAACTGCTTTACAAATTTCTTACCCGTTAAATCAAATTCACAGCTAATTCCATTACTTCGCATATCTTCTGATAATTTTAAAGCTTCATTAGCATTATTTGATATAACAAAAGCTCTTAATTTGCTTTCATCTTTTTCACCTATCAAAGAAGCAAGACGTTCCATGCCCATTGCAAAGCCTATTGCAGGAGTGTCTTCTCCTCCCAAATTGCGCACAAGTGAATCATATCTTCCGCCGCCGCAAACAGCGTTTTGAGAGCCTAAGTTGTTTGATTTTATCTCAAAAACAGTACGATTATAATAATCCAATCCGCGCACCAGCAATTTATTTCTTGTATATTTTACACCTAATTCATCAAGATACCCCAAAAGTTCATTAAAGTGATTACTGCAATCTTCACAAATAAAATCACCTTGAATTACGGCTTGTATTTCCGGTTTTGAGTATATCTGCTGACATTCAGGTGATTTACAATCCAATAATCGCAGCGGGTTTTTGTCATATCTGCTTTGACAATCTTCACACAAGCAATCTAAATATGGCTTTATAACTTCTTTTAATTTTGTTTTAAAATTTTCTCTGCACTTAGGACACCCGAGTGAATTCAGCTCAACCGTTAACTCTTTTAGTCCCAGTTCTTTCAGATAATTAATTGCCATCAATATTACTTCTGCATCTGCAGTTGGCTGTTTTATTCCGAAAACTTCTACTCCGACCTGATGAAACTGTCTTTGACGGCCGGCTTGCGGTCTTTCATACCTAAACATCGGTCCCTTATACCACAATTTTACCGGTGACGGTAATCTGTGCATTCCGTTTTCTATAAAAGAACGAACAACACCTGCTGTATTTTCAGGACGTAATGTAAGAGAACGTTCACTTTTTTCAAATGTGTACATTTCTTTATTTACAATATCTGTAGTATCGCCAACCCCTCTTGCAAAAAGTTCTGTAGCCTCAAAGATAGGTGTTCTTATTTCTTTTGCGCCATATGATGTAAAAACTGCTTTTGCTTTCTCTTCCATAAAATGCCAAACAGACATTTCATTAGGTAATATGTCTTTGGTTCCTTTTTGTACTTTTATCATTGCCTTTATTCCTATTCCTTTATATAATTAACTTAATTATATAATAAATATACCGGAGGAAAAATGGGGATAAAAATTACTAAAATGCAAGGGTGCGGAAATGATTTTGTAATAATGGATTATGACCAATATAAGTTAGGAGAAAACGGCGGTCTTTGGGGAAATATGTCCGAAGCTTCATTAAAACTTTGTGACAGAAACTTCGGAATTGGTGCTGACGGTTTTATTGTACCCAATACAAATGTTAATAATGCGGATATAGGCTGGTTTTTTTACAATTCTGACGGAACAACGGCTCAAATGTGCGGGAACGGAATAAGATGTTTCGCAAAATATGTATATGATAAAAAATTGGTAAATAAAAAAGAATTCAAAGTTAGTACACTTGCAGGAATTATAACTCCTAAATTGAATGATGACGAAACGGTTAGAGTAAATATGTCTAAACCGATATTAAATTCCGCAAAAATTCCTTTTCTTCCGCAAAATAATATGAATTATAAAATATCTGCAAAAGATCGAATATTTACCGGCTCTGCCATTTCTATGGGAAATCCGCATTTTGTTATTTTTACCGAAAACGAAGAAAATATACTTGCTTTAGCAAAAGAATACGGTCCGTTAATAGAAAAATCCGCTGAATTTCCTGAAAAAACAAATGTAGAATTTGTAAAAATTCTTTCACGCAACGAGATAGAGCTAAGAGTTTGGGAAAGAGGATGCGGAATTACCCTTGCATGCGGCACCGGAGCCAGTGCAACAGTTGTAGCCGGAGTTCTTAACGGTTATTTGGATAATTCTTGTGAAGTAAAACTCTTGGGAGGTTCCGTATTTATTGATTGGGCAGGCGAAAATACTGATGTATTTATGACTGGTCCTGCAGAATATGTATTTGATGCAGAACTTTATTAACAAAGGATAGCATAAAGGCAGGGTTAAAACCGTTCCTCTGATTTAGAAGGGAGAACGTAAGCTTTTCCGCAAACTCGTTTTGAACTACGCATACTTTTTTGTTAACTTATGTAACAGAATTTATAAATACTGAAATTTGAAATTTTAAAAATACTTTATATATACATAGAGAGCATACAAAGACATTAACACGAGAGATCACGAGAGAGAAGAGAAAGAGAAAAAAACTCCCCCTCGGGGGAGCATTTTTATGAATTAAGATACTTAACAAGTCCTTCAAGTGCAAGTGTATAACTATGTTCTCCGAAACCTACAACTTGAGCAATACAAACAGAGGAGAGTAAAGAAGTATGTCTAAATTCTTCACGGGCATGAATATTTGTCATATGGATTTCCACACAAGGAACGTTTACGGCAGAGATTGCATCTCTTATCACAACGCTTGTATGAGTGTATCCGCCGGCATTTATCAAAAGCCCGTCATACTGTCCGCGAGTTGATTGAATTTTGTCAACTATATCACCTTCTGAATTTGATTGCCAGGTATCAACTTCAGCTCCCAACTTGTTTCCGAGAGTTACAACAGTTTTTTCTATATCATTCAGAGTCGTTTTACCGTATTTTTCAGGTTCTCTGACTCCCAACATATTGAGGTTTGCACCATTGATTAATAAAATTTTCATCTACATCTCCTATATATCATACATTTTAAGCAAAGACCGCATGTTTATGTAATACATATATATACGCTATGTTTTACATAACAACAGATTTATTATACAATAGAAAAAGAATGAGAGGAACATTATGATAAACAAACGCTGGTATGATTCAGACCCTATTTTGAAAGAAGCTTTAGAGCTTTTAAGACTTTCGGCAGACGATACAAAATCGGAAGCTGCTAATTTTATGTTAAGCCTTCAGGAACAGGTCGCAGGAGAAGTAATAGAACACGTTTATGATATTATTAACACATATCAAGGTAAAGGTAATCGTTGGTATGACAATGACCCAATGATGATTAAAGCTGTTGAATTATTAAGGAATGCTCCTCCGAAAATTCAAAGAGTTGCTGCTTTAAAACTACTTTTGGCATTGGAACAAAAGTCTTTTGAAGGAGTTGAAATATAATAATGAAAGATATTCAAAATCTTTCTGACAGTCGCGGAATTGATATTCAGAAGGTTGGTATTAAAGGTTTAGAACTTCCGCTCAGGATACAGCGGAAAGATGCAGAAGATATTACAATCTATTCTTCTGCAACTGTTGGTGTGTCTTTGCCGGCACACTACAAAGGCACTCATATGTCAAGATTTGTGGAAGTTTTAAACGAATGGAGAGATAAAAAAACTCTCGGTATTGATTTAAAGGGAGTTTTGGAAACTGTTGTTGAAAGATTGAATGCTAAAAGCGGTTATCTGAAGTTTGATTTTAAATATTTTATAGACAAAAAATCTCCTGTAACAAAAATCTCTGCTCCTATGTGTTATGATTGCAGTTTTACAGGTGTATTAGATAATTATAGTGAAGAAGACGAAGAATATAAATTTTATTTGGGTGTAAAAGTTCCGGTTACAACATTATGTCCATGTTCAAAAGAAATATCAAAATATGGTGCACATAACCAAAGAGCTATGATATCAGTTAAAATTACTTATCCTAATGATGAACATATTTGGATTGAAGATTTAATAAGTGATATTGAAAAAACAGCATCTTCTGAATTATACCCGCTTTTAAAACGTGAAGATGAAAAATACGTAACAGAGCACGCTTATGAAAATCCAAAGTTCGTTGAAGATGTGCTTAGAGATGTTGTTATTATGCTGAGAAATAATGAAATTATTGACTCATTTGAGGTTGAATGCGAATCAATGGAAAGCATTCATAATCATTCTGCTTGGGCTTGTCAAGCTGAATAATCAAGAGTTCCTCAATTTTGTTATAAAATTTTTGAACCTTTCCATTGCTATTTTTAAGCTGTCAACAGAATAAGCGTAAGATATTCTTACAAACCCTTCTCCGCTTTCACCAAATGCATTTCCAGGAACAACCGCAACTCGCTCTTCAGTTAAAAATTTTGTTGCAAATTCTTCACTTGTCATTCCAAACTCTTTTATGCACGGAAATACATAAAAAGCTCCAAACGGTTCAAAACAATCTATATGCATATCATTAAATGCATTTATTAAAAAACGTCTGCGCTGATTATAAGCTTCTCGCATCATTTTTATATCATCATCACCGTTTTTTAGGGCTTCTATTGCTGCATATTGGCTGGTGGTCGGAGCACACATTATTGCAAATTGGTGTATTTTTGTCATTTGCCGTATTATATCTTTTGGTCCGCAAGCGTAACCCAAACGCCATCCCGTCATAGCATAAGCTTTTGAAAAACCGTTAATTAGTATAGTTCTATCTTTCATTCCGTCTATTGATGCAATAGATACGTGTTTCCCTTTATAAGTAAGTTCTCCGTATATTTCGTCTGCTAAAACATAAATGTCATTTTCTATACAAATATCTGCAATTTCTTTTAAATCTTCTTTTTCCATTATTGCACCTGTCGGATTATTCGGAAATGGAAGAACCAGTAATTTTGTGTTTTTAGTAATCGCTTTTTTAAGCTCTTCAGGAGTAAGTTTAAAACTGTTTTCTGGTTTTAGATTTATAATAACAGGTGTTGCTCCGGAAAGAATTGCACAAGGTTCATATGATACGTACGATGGTTGAGGTATTATTACTTCATCACCCGAATTTATCATCGCTCTAAAACATAAATCAATACCTTCAGAACCACCGACAGTCACAATCACCTCAGATATGGGATCGTAAGCAACTTCTTGAGTACGATTTATATAGTTACAAATCTCCTGTCTTAATTCTTTTAGTCCGGCATTTGATGTATAAAAAGTTTTACCTTTTTCAAGCGCATATATACCTTCATCTCGGATGTGCCAAGCAGTATCAAAATCAGGTTCACCTACTCCCAGTGATATTGCATCCTTCATCTCCGAAACAATATCAAAAAATTTTCTGATACCGGAAGGTTTTATACCTACAACTTTTTCGGAAAGAAGATTTTTCATGGAGTAATAATTTCCCTTTCATCTTTTATCTGTTCATCTATTATTGTTCCGTGATCTTTATATTTTTTGAGTATAAAGTGCGTTGCTGTGCTTAAAATACTATCCAGTGTTGATAATTTTTCGGATACAAACCTAGCAATTTCTTTTAAGGATTTTTCTTCCAGCGTAACAAGCAAATCAAACCCGCCGGAAATTAAATAAACATCACGAACTTCCGGATAATTAAAAATCCTTGAAGCAATTCTGTCAAATCCTTGCCCTCTTTGCGGAGTTACTTTTACTTCTATTAGTGCCGTTACTTTATCTAATGAAGTTTTTTCCCAATTTATAAGAGTATGGTATCCGCAAATTATTTTTTCATCTTCAAGTTTCTGAAGTTCATTAATTATATCTAATTCGCTTTTACCAAGCATAACCGCTAAATCTTTTGTATCAATTCTGCTGTTTTTTTCAATAAGCGATAATAACTCTTCTCTCATAATTTTACTTTCTCCGTTTAATTTAATTACCTGATAAAATTAGTATGAATTTTTTCTATACTTTGCGGTTTTATAATGCCCATTTTTTTCCCGTTTTCTATGCACTTTAAAAGCCAAGCCATATTTTTTCCGAGCAACCTTA
The DNA here is from genome assembly GCA_905236505.1 of Candidatus Gastranaerophilales bacterium. Classification (GTDB taxonomy): domain Bacteria; phylum Cyanobacteriota; class Vampirovibrionia; order Gastranaerophilales; family Gastranaerophilaceae; genus CAG-196. Next base: position 1,735 of record CAJOPY010000028.1, on the reverse strand, counting down.
CGGTTTGCAAACCTTCTTTATCCAAAATTGCTTCTTCTTGAGAATTTCCGTGAATATTATTCCAATACTGAGATGAAACTACAGGCATGTTGTTTATTGTAAAATATTTATTCAATACATCAAAACTTGCGGTTGTACCGGAACGTCTTGCCGAAACAATTGAAGCAGCCGGTTTATACGAAAATGCACTTCCACCGGAATAAAATGCTCTATCTAAAAATGACAAAATTCTGCCCGAAGGGTGTGCATAATAAACAGGTGTTCCGAATATAAAACCGTCACAATCACGCGCTTTTTCAACAAACAAATTTACGTCATCATTATATACGCATTTTCCTATCTTTTTACAAGCCTTGCATCCCGAACAATCTCTAAGTTCAGGATTGCCGAGTTGGTATATTTCAGTTTCTATATTCTCTTCGTTTAAAGCTTTTGCTGCTTCTTCTAACGCCAGATTTGTACATCCGGTTCTGTGTGCGCTCCCGTTTAATAACAATACCTTCATAATATCCCCGCAAAACAAAGCCGATGGTGGGACTTGAACCCGCGACCTACTCATTACGAATGAGTTGCTCTACCAACTGAGCTACATCGGCACAATTTGAGCATAACACAAAAATCGGACAAATGAAATACTATCATTTTTAACATAGCGTTAATTCTATATAATTATAACAACTAACTCCAAAGAGTAATTTTTAATAAAATTGATAACAATTCTTTACAAATTTATTGCGCTATAAAAAAGCATGTGCTAATATGAAGCATAAGGTGTAGAATTTAACTGACTGAAAATAATTTATATATAGTATTACAAATATAAAGGAGAAGAAAAATGAAAGTCATCTCTAAAGAAGCAAAGACAGTTAAATCAGCATTCAATGACGAATTTGAAAATTACCTGAAAAAGCAGCAGGTGAAGACTACGTTTAACGGTTCTGAAGTTGAATCTTTTTCATGGTATAGAAAGGCTTTGGGTTTAGCATAAAGCCTTAACTTTCTACGTATATAATTAAATAAACACGACAGGGTAGTAGGAAAAACTTCCTGTCGTGTTTTTTGATTATTTAGCATAATAAAAAGAGATTGAATTTCTTCAATCTCATATATAAGTACATATCCCAATCAACAACAAATTAACTGTTTTATATCAAGTTCAACGCTATACTTGGCGACTGGTTAGCAGCAGCAAGAAGTGTAGCGGAAGCTTGTTGTAATATCTGAGCCTGAATATACTCAGATGAAACTTCTGCAACATCAGCATCTCTGATTGTAGATAGAGAAGATGTTACATTTGTATTTTCAATTGTCAATTCTGAAGATGCCGATTGAACTCTGTTTTGAGCAGCACCTATAGATGTTTCGCGTGCTGAAATGTTGTTCAAAGCTGCATCTACCAAATCAAGTTTAGCCGCAATATCAGTTGTAGCTTTAGTCCAATCTTTTGTGAAGTTTGCAATTGTTTCACCTAATAGTGCTGATGAAGTAGCTTTTGCAAACAAATCTTTTGACAGATAAATTGCACTGTTAGGGATATTTTCTATACCTACCTGTAATCTGATGTCGTTTGTTTTATCTTCCATCAGATTAATTCCGTTATAGTTTGCGTTAGCTGAAATTCTGTCGATTTCATTTAATCTAGCAGTAATTTCTGTTGTAATTGCATTTATCGACTGCGAACCGTATGTTCCGTTAATTGCTTGTTCAGTCAAATCTCTTACACGTTGTAAGTGAG
>CAJOPY010000027.1 GCA_905236505.1 Candidatus Gastranaerophilales bacterium | reverse complement strand
TTCGGTATTAAATTTGGGTATTTCTTCAAAAGATTTTGAAAATAATAATGTAGAGGCGGTTATAAGAAAAAATCTTCCGAATAATGCTCCAAAATATCAAGGTGCTCTGATTACCGGAATATTAAATCAAGTAATAGTACCAAATCTTGTTGTAGATGAATTTGCAACAGAGATAGCTAAAAAAAATGCGCAAAATTCGGTAAAGCCGTATGAAGTTGTATTTAAAAAAGGTCAAAAGATAGTTTTTGACGGTGAGCCTGTAACAAAATTGAAGCGTGATGCTTTGCGCGCAGCCGGATATAATGTATTAGAGGTAAATTGGGGCGGTTTATTCGGGATATATTTGATTATTGCATTTTTTACATTTGTATTTCTTCAGTATGAAAGAAATTTTGAAAAACAGTATTACAATTCAAAATATATGACTATGATGGCGTCATTCACTCTTGCATTAGCACTAATATCAGCAATTTTACCGACGGGATTTTCTCCGTATATAATACCTATACCGGCATATACAATATTACTTTCAATATTTACAACTCCAAGAAATGCATTCTTTGCGTCTACAATAGTTCTTGCAATAATAGCAATCGGTTTGCACTGGAATTTAGAAGTTATAACAGCATTTATTCTTTTAAATACAGTGGTAATGACTGCAATGTCTAGGTTGAAATTTTCAAAACGCTCGGATTTATTAATAGTTAGCGCAAAAATATCTTTAGCGGGTGTTCTTATAGTAGGCAGTATATATTTCTTGGAAAAATTTATGATGGATATAGAAAATTTGCTAATATTTAAAGATATAGGAATTTTATTACTAAATTGTTTTGTAATAAGCGGTGTAATAGTACTCGGTATTTTACCTATTATAGAAAATACATTTAGAGTTATGACTCCATATGGCTTAGCAGAACTTGCCGATCATAATCAGGAACTTCTAAAACGTCTTATGCAAGAAGCTCCCGGAACATTTAATCACAGTTTAACTGTTTCACATATGTGCGAAACCGCAGCGGAGGCAATCGGAGCAAATCCTGTGTTAGCACGGGTAGGGGCAATGTATCATGATATCGGAAAGCTTTTAAGACCTATGTTTTTTGTGGAAAATCAATCTTTTTACGGCATAGAAAATCCGCATAACTCTTGTACACCAAGATTTAGTAAAATGCTCATTACAGCACACCCGAAAGATGGCTTAGAACTTGCAAAAGATGCGCATCTTCCGCAGATTATATACAATTTTATAATGCAGCATCATGGAACAAGTTTGGTAAGTTATTTTTATAATGAAGCCTTAAAAGAAGAGGGTGAAGAGAATGTAAACGAGGAACAATTCAGATATCCTGGTCCAAAACCTAATATGAAAGAAACAGCAGTTTTAATGATAGCAGATGCGGTAGAATCAGCAGTTAGAGCAGCTAAAAATCCATCTAATGAAGAAATAGATAGTATTATAAATAAAATCATTAAAGAACGTTTAAATGATGGTCAGCTTTCAGACTCACCTCTTACGTTAAAAGACGTAAAAATAATAGGAGAAACGTTCTCAAGGATGTTACGCGGTATGCACCATAAGAGAATACAATATCATAATGATTTGGTAAAAGAACTTGATAAAAATAAACAAACGCAGGAATTAATCTCGCATCCTATTATATCGCAGCCAACATTAGATGCTGATTTAGATGCAAAAGTTAAAGAACTTGAGAGCAAAAAAAATGACTCAAATTAATATTTTTACAGAAAATATATATAGTGATTGGAAAGTTAATGAAAAAGATGTAATAGAAAAAACGCGAATTCTTTTAGAATTTCTAATTTCTGATATCGGAAATAAATCTTGTTTAAATAATAAAAAATACGAGTCAATAACATTGGATATTCTTTTTTGTGATTCAAAAAAAACACACGAATTAAACAGAGATTATCGTGAAAAAGATTATGCCGCAGATATAATAACTTTTGCGATATTTGCAGATGATGAAAACAGTTTCATATTTGATGGTGACATAAATTTAGGTGAGATAGTAATTGCTTTGGACAAAGTTATATCCGGAGATAATCGCGATATAAGTAATTCAAAAAATAAAGAACAGGAACTATTTTTCTTAATAAGTCACGGATTAATGCACTTGTTGGGGTTTGACCATCAAACCGAAGAGGAGTACAATTTTGTTATAGCCGAACAAAAAAGGGCATTGGGGAGTATAGAGTATGACAAAATTTAAATCTCAAGGATTTAATAAAACGTTTAAAAATGCAAGAAAAGGATTTAATTTAGCAGTCAGAAGCGAAGTAAATATAAGAATACATGTTGCAGTAGCAATTTCAGTTATTATATTAGCTTTTTATTTAAAATTTACTCCTGTAGAATTTTGTATACTTTTATTTGTTATTGCACTGGTTATTTGTTGTGAAATGCTTAATACCGCAATAGAATTTACATTGGATTCAATTTATCATAACAGATATTCAAGAATGGTCGGTATGGCAAAAGATATTTCGGCAGGTGCTGTAATGTTTGCAACATTAATAAGTATTTTTACCGGTTTAATATTATTCGGAAGTAAGATTATTGCGATTGTGTAAAATTAGTGAATCATATAAGTTGCATTATTTCCCAAAACTTTATCTTTTAGTCGTTTAAATCCTTTTCCGTATATATACTTCATTTGTTCAACAAGGTTTTCTTCCACATCAATTAAGTACATATCATGAACAATGAATTCTTTTATAATGAATACAATGCCTTTATTTTTAGTCCAGATAATATTTGTATCCGATATATCATTCTTAAGAGAAGAAACTTTTCCTATAACACCTTCTTCGTCGTCAACTGCAAGTATAATCATTCTTCCGCCTAAAGACATTTCAATATCTCTTGCAAAAGCATGTTCAAAAATAAGTCCAAAACGTGAATTAAAATTGTCATATCCGACAATTCGTATTTCAACATTTCTGTTATAAGCTTTTAATAGTTCTTGTTCGTATATTTTAAAGTCTTGTGACCATACTTCCATATATATTTCGCGTTTTGCGTTTTTAATTACTTCCGTAATTCGGTCTTGGATATTTTGTTTTCCTGTAATCGTTATGATTGGTTCATTGTAATCTTCTTTTACGTCCGGCAGATTTTTATCTAAAAATTTTATTGCAGATTCATACTTTTTAAGTGCATTAGATGTCAATTGCTTTGGTTTTATTGGTGTATATGTAACGGGTTTAGTATTCGCTGAAACAACAATATTTTTTTCAGAAAGCGCTTTTAGTGTATCATACGTTCTGGATTGAGGAATATTAGCGAGCTTTGCAACTTCATATCCTGTTGCCGGATATTTTTTTAAAAGTGCAATGTAAACCTTAGCTTCATATGTATTAAGCCCGATTTCTTTAAGTTTTTCAACTAAATCTGTCATAAAAGTATTATAACATATTCCGGAATAAATTTATAACCAAAAAACGACTCTTAAATGAGCCGTTTTCCTCGTTTTAAAGGTTAAATTAAGGTATCTTCACACTTTTATTGAGCTTGCGCACCATATGCACTGGCTATGTTTTGCAGCGCTTGTAAAGCTTTTTGGTCCGGCTTTTTGTTTTCCTGCATTTGTTGAACTGTTAATTGAAGCAGCTGTGCTTGACCCTCAGGAGTTTCTTTCATTTTTTCAATCTTTGCAAGTTCACCGGCACTAGTTCCGCAAATTTTTCTGGTAATTTTACCCGTGAGCCACATACCGATTGAACCTCCTACAAGTCCTGCTACTGCACCTATTGCGGTTCCGACACCCGGAGCGATTGCTGTACCTACCATTGAACCGACTTTTGCAGCTGCGGCAGCTCCTGCCCAAGCTCCGATTCCTTCGCCTACAGCCCAACCGACAGCACTTCCTACGCCTTTAACGGCGGTTTGTCTTACTTGTTTCCAGCCGGTTGCACTATCTTTTGCAAATGCTGCTTGTATATTCTTTTCAAAAGCAAAGTCTGATAAGAATTCCATACCTGCAAACACTAAACCGTTACCTATACCGCAAGAATGTTTCATAAATTGTGCAAATGTTTGTTTTGAACCGCTTGCTGTTATATTTTTAGCAACTACATCTTTTATTGGTTCATATTGAGAACCGTTAATAAATTTTCTCAAATATGTCATAGGCTTCTGAAGTCCTATTGCGCGAAGCCCTCTTGGGATTGCTCCGGTATAGGCGTTTGTTGCACGTTTTATATATTCTGTTGCTTCTGCTATTTTTTGAAGATCACCGCTTTTTAAAGCATTTTGCATCATTTTTTTACCTGTTTTGTAGATTTGCTCTCCTTCCGGAGTAGCTTTTAATGATCTTCTGAATAATCCCAATTTCTTGTTATGAAGGCTTTCCAACTTATGAGTTCTTGCATAAGCTTCGCTTAATATTTCATAGCCTTGATTACCTTCTTTTGCAACACCAGCCCAGAGTTGATTAAGCCTTGAATTTGCTTTGGTCACACCTTCAAATATTTTGTTGGTAGCTTTGGTTGCCTTAAACGAGTTTATAGGATGAGCAACTATTCTTGGGTTGTTCATTAATGCAAAACCCACACCTCCATATATTGCTGCGTTTAAAAACGACTCACTAGGAGATGAATTTTTTGCATAATAATTTGCAAGGGTATTAAAATCATCATTTAAGCTTGTAAAACTCGGATTAGCAAAATT